>JAZQRT010000001.1:0-12766 GCA_045629725.1 Eubacteriales bacterium
TGAGATGGGGGTAAATATAAGAATAACCTCAGGTCCTGCCATTGAGCGTCCCGGTGACCTTGTGGCGCTTCTTACCAATCTTGCCCAGAATGATATCCTTTTCATTGACGAGATACATCGCCTGCCGCGAACTGTGGAGGAGGTGCTTTATCCCGCAATGGAGGACTTTGAGGTGGATATAATCATCGGAAAAGGACCCTCGGCAAGAAGCCTCCGTATGCAGCTTCAAAAATTCACTCTTGTGGGAGCAACCACCAGGGCAGGTCAGCTTTCAACACCTCTCAGGGACAGATTCGGTGTTGTGGCAAAATTGGAGCTTTATTCCCCGGAGGAGCTTGCCTCCATCGTAAAGCGCAGCGCGGATATCCTCGGAGTTGCAATAACCGAGGACGGAGCATTGGAGATCGCATCAAGATCAAGAGGAACGCCCCGACTTGCAAATAGGCTTCTTAAAAGAGTGCGTGATTTTGCCGAGATCAAGGGTAACGGCGTAATTGACAGAGTGATCGCCGACTATTCCCTCAGAGCCCTTGAGATCGACGAGCTTGGACTTGACAGCATTGACAGAAAAATGCTTGAGGTGATAATAAAGGGCTTCGACGGCGGACCTGTGGGACTTGATACTCTTGCGGCAACGGTCGGAGAGGAATCCATTACCATTGAGGACGTTTATGAGCCATATCTCATGCAGATAGGCTTCCTCAACAGAACTCCAAGGGGAAGATGTGCCTCCCGCGCAGCCTATGAGCATTTGGGAATTCCTTATGACAGTAAAAGCTGCAAAAAATGTCCCGATACGTCATCGGATCAGATAGGTCTGTTTGATGAAAATGGGGAATGATTCGGATAAAATTAAGATACGGACAGAATAATAGAAAGTAGATAAATTATGATATATTCAAATAATTGGACGGATTACGAGCTTATTGACTGTTCCGACGGACAAAGACTTGAAAGATGGGGAAAGTATATTCTTGTAAGACCCGACCCTCAGGTCATCTGGAATGGAAATAAAAAGGCATCAGAGTGGAAAAAGGCAGATGCATCATATGAAAGATCACACTCGGGCGGCGGCGCTTGGCGTGAAAATAAGCTTCCCGCAGAGTGGAAGATAGATTATGAAAAGCTGGGGCTTACCTTTCTTATCAAGCCCATGGGCTTCAAGCATACGGGAGTTTTCCCCGAGCAGGCGGCAAACTGGGAATGGGCGTATGATAAAATTCAAAATGCAGGACGTCCTGTAAAGGTCCTCAATCTCTTTGCATATACGGGCGGCGCAACCGTTGCATGTGCCAAGGCGGGGGCGTCCGTATGCCACGTTGATGCTTCAAAGGGTATGGTGGCAACGGCAAAGGAAAATGCCGCAATGTCTGGACTTGAAAAGGCGCCCATCAGATATATCGTTGACGACTGTAAAAAGTTTGTTGAAAGAGAGATAAGGCGCGGAAACCGCTATGACGGAATAATCATGGACCCTCCCTCCTACGGCAGAGGTCCCTCGGGCGAGGTTTGGAAGCTTGAGGATAATATATGGGATTTTGTGAAGCTTGTGTCACAGGTGCTTTCGGACGAGCCGCTTTTCTTCATTCTTAATTCATACACCACAGGACTTTCCGCTTCAACCATGGGATATATGCTTTCAGAGGCACTCACGGGGCGCTTCGGCGGAAGGGTAGTGTCTGACGAGCTTGGGCTTATGGTACGTACAACGGGCAATCCTCTTCCTTGCGGAGCGGTATCTCGTTGGAGCAAAGAAAATTAATTTAAAAAGGCAAGATAATGGAAAAAAATACGATTATTTCTTTTAAAGACGTTCATTTTTCATATGATGATACTCCCGACGGCAAGGGGGTACTGAATGGAGTTTCCTTTGATATTGAGAGGGGAAGCTTTGTGGCAGTTCTTGGACACAACGGATGTGGAAAGTCTACGATTGCCAAGCTCATGAACATGCTCCTCACACCCAAATCGGGAAAGATATACGTTGACGGCAAGGATATTACAGGGGATGATATGACCGATGAGGAATTCTATGAATTCCGCCGCAGGATCGGAATGGTCTTTCAAAATCCCGATAATCAAATAGTGACCTCTGTTGTGGAGGAGGATATTGCCTTTGGACCTGAGAATATGGGAGTTGAGCCTCTTGAGATCAGAAAGAGGGTTGACGCAGCCATGGAGCTTATGGGACTTGAGGAGTTTGCCAAATCCAATCCCACAAAGCTTTCTGGAGGGCAGAAGCAAAGGGTAGCCATCGCAGGAGTGATTGCGATGATGCCAGAATGTATAATCTTTGACGAGTCCACTGCCATGCTTGACCCCGACGGCCGCCGTGAGGTAATGGAGATAATAAGAAAACTCAAGGAAGAAAAAAACATCACGGTAATACTCATAACGCATAATATGGACGAAGCCTCACTTGCAGACAGAGTGATCGTTGTAAACGGCGGAATGATAGTTGCGGACGGAACTCCCAAAGAGGTGTTTTCCAAGGTAGATCTTCTTCGTAAAACGGGGCTTGACGTACCGCAGCCTACGGAGCTTTTGTACAGTCTTGATCTGATGGGATATTCCTTTCCAAAGGGTGTCACCGCCATCGAGGAATGTGCAGAGGTAATATATGATTATTACGTTAAAAAGGTAAATTTAAAAAATGGCAAATGATGTAATTGTTTTTGACGGTGTAAGCTATATATACGGTGAAAAAACACCGAATGAAAAGCTTGCGCTTGACGGTGTGGATATAAATATAAAAAAAGGCGAGATAACGGGTATCATCGGTCATACGGGCTCGGGAAAGTCAACGCTTTTGCGCCTTATGAACGGTCTTTTGAAGCCGAAAACGGGTAGGATATATCTCGATGGCAAGGACATTCACGAGAAAAAGAGTGAGCTTCGTGACGTGAGATTCCGTGTGGGACTTGTTTTCCAGTATCCCGAATATCAGCTTTTTGAGGAAAGCGTCAGCAGGGATATCGCCTTTGGACCTAAAAATATGGGGCTTGATGAGGACGAGATCAATAAAAGAGTTAAAAGAGCTCTTGATTTTGTAGGACTTCCAGAGGATTATATGGAAAAATCCCCCTTTGACCTGTCCGGCGGAGAGAAGCGCAGAGTTGCGATTGCGGGAATAATCGCCATGGAGCCGGAGGTCCTTGTTCTTGACGAGCCTGCAGCGGGACTTGATCCCATCGGCAGGGAGGAAATATTCGGCGGACTTGAAAGATACAAAGAGGGCAAGCCCGAGGCAAGCATTGTTATCGTAAGTCACAGTATGGAGGATATGGCAAGATATTGTGATAATATCATTGTAATGAACGATTCAAGGGTTATGATGAGCGGAACTCCCCATGAGGTGTTCGGACAAGGGGACCGTATAAAGGCTTCGGGACTCGGTCTTCCTCAGATAACGGGAATAATGAGGGCACTTGCAGAAAAAGGTATGCCCGTAAGAACTGATATATACACGGTTTCTGAGGCGGCAGATGAGCTTGATAGGATTTTCATGGAGGTAAAAAATGCTGACTGATATAACGCTGGGACAGTATTTTTCGGGTAATTCGTTTTTGCATCGGCTTGATCCGAGAGTGAAGATAATTTCGTCTGTGGTCTTGCTTATATTTATATTTTTGGCATCAAACGTATTTTCCGTGGCATTTCTCGCTGTTGTTACGGTGATTCTTATTGGTTTTTCAAGGATACCGCTCGGAACGTTTTGGCAGACGATAAAGATGCTGTCGTTTATACTTATACTTTCGTTTTTGTTTATATCCTTTGGATATTCTGAGGAATATACGCATAGGTTGTTTGAGCTTAATGTGTTTGATCTTTTCAAGCTTTCAATGTATACGGAAAGCCTTGAAAAGGCAGTTGTAACGGGAGTGAGGATAATTTGTCTGATTTTGACAACGAGCCTTGTGCTTACTTATACAACGTCGCCCATTGAGCTGACTGACGGAATAGAAAGAGTCCTGTCACCCCTTAATAAGCTTTTTAAGGTTCCCGTACACGATTTTGCAATGATAATGTCCATCGCTCTGCGTTTTATTCCCACACTCCTTGAGGAAACGGACAAGATAATGAGCGCGCAGAGTGCAAGAGGTGCGGATTTTAAAACAGGAAGCCTTGTTCAGAGGGTAAAGGCACTTTTGCCGGTGTTTATTCCGCTTCTCATATCCTCCTTCCGCAGAGCTATCGAGCTTGCAACTGCGATGGAATGCAGATGCTATCACGGAGGAGAGGGAAGAACCAAAATGAAGATATTAAAGCTGGAAAGTCGGGATTATGCTTTTATAATCTTCGTTGCGTTGGTATGCGGTGCGATAGTTGCACTTAATTTTCTTCCCGATATCACTACGATAATTTACAGGTGATCTATGACCTTATTACTTGAGATCGCATACAGGGGAAGCGCTTATCACGGCTGGCAGGTACAGTCGGGAACATCTCTTCCCACGGTGCAGGGAGAGCTTCAAAAGGCTCTTGAAAAAATGCTTGGAGCACAAGTTTGCGTCACAGGCTGCAGCAGAACCGATACGGGTGTCCATGCAAGACAGTATTTTTGTACTGTGTCGGCAGAAAGGATAAATATACCCTGTGCGGCAATTCCTTATGCCCTTGGCGCGATGCTTCCCGAGGACATCGCCATAATTTCGGCATCAATACCCGAGGAGGGCTTTCACCCGAGGTATTCATGCGCTGAAAAGGAATACGTATATGAGCTTTCCGACGCTCCTCGCCGAGATCCGTTTTTATCCGACAGAGCTTGGCAGTTGAATTTTGCTCTCGACGTTGAAAAAATGGCTCGTGCGGCAAAATATTTTGCGGGAACACATGATTTTTCCGCGTTTTGCGCGTCGGGGTCCTCAGTAGAGGATAAAACCCGCACTGTATATTCCTGTACCGTGGAAAGAGAAGGATATATCGTGAGGGTCAGAATACGGGGCAACGGTTTCTTATATAATATGGTCAGAATAATCGTTGGAACGCTGGTGGACGTATCAAGAGGAAAAATAAATGAAAAGGACATCCCTTCAATAATTGAGGGACGCGACAGAAAGCAGGCAGGTCAGACAGCGCCTGCTATGGGACTTTACCTTG
This sequence comes from Eubacteriales bacterium, assembly GCA_045629725.1. GTDB lineage: Bacteria > Bacillota > Clostridia > Oscillospirales > CAG-272 > SIG714. The sequence continues at coordinate 5,101 of JAZQRT010000001.1, forward strand.
AAAAGGTAGTTTATTGAGATTTAATAGGTGAAAAATGGGAGTTCTGGATTTTTTAAAGAAAAAGGATAAAAAAACGCTGGATATAGAACAATACAAAGAGCCGGTGGATACCAAGGTTGAAAAAAAGAAAACGACCTCGTCAATAACTATCGATCCCACCTCGGCGACTCGTCCTGAGGAGTATTATGATATAAAAGCTCGTTTTTTCGGTAGAGCAAAGTTTACCGTAACAGGCTTATTGATCGTTTTTATAATCTTGGTTTTCACAATATTCTCGGACGTATTTACGGCTGAAAATTTTAAGTATCTTATAAAGCATATAAACGTAGATAACGACGGTGTGATAGACGATTTCAGAACGGTCGTTTATTCCGATACCGAGGGAATATCCTTTGGAGATTTTAAACAGGATTTTGTAATTGCAGCTCCCGGTGTTTTGAAGCTATACGATTACAACGGCGGTGTGTCGCTTTTTGCAACTCCCGCAACAAAAAATCCCAAGCTTTGCATATCGGACAAATATCTTCTCCTTTACGATGAGGGGGATCGCGATTTTTATATTTATAATAATTTCTCACTGCTTTATTCGGGTGAATGTGAGGGTAATATAATTAGTGCGGATATGTCGGATGAGGGTGTATTTGTGATCTCATCGGAAAGTATTGGGTATTCTGCACATATATATGTGTATAATGAAAATTTTGAACTGATAAGGGAAATAAAAAAGACTGACCCCGTAACGGAGGTAAAGCTTTCGAATGACGGAGGGTATCTTGCGCTTATGTCCACATCAATTTCTGCGTTGGACTATATTTCGGCGGTAAACGTGTATGAGCTGAAGGGTAATACCGCCGTGATAAGCGAGAACATTCATTCCGAGGTTCCGGTTTCGGTTGAATTTGAAGTATCGGATAATGACGTTGCGATTACGGTCTTGACGGATAAGTCCTTGCATAGGTATACTTATTTCGGTGAAGAAGGTGTTAAAAATCTTGAAAAGAACAACGTGCTTCTTTTCAGTATCGGCGAAAGAATAACCGCCTATCTTGTAAAAGACGGAGTTATAGATAATTCTTCCACTCTCATATGCGTTGAAAACAAGGATATGGAGGAAAAATATATCACTTCCTTTGATGAAAAGGTACTTGATGTAAAAGTTTGGGAGGATTTTGTATATGTTCTGACCAAAACAACCATTATAAAAATTGATGAAAAAGGCGGCTTGGCAAGCCTTGAGCTTAGATCCACCCCCAAGGGAATGGTGGTGTTTTCCAGCGGAGAGGTTTTTGTCAGGTATGCAAATACTGCCGAGCTTGCCGTGATAGAATAGTTTTAAGGAGTGAGTTTATTGGCAATAGCTTTGGACGCTATGGTGCTTGTCATCGTTATCGTGACTGCCATCGTGTGTATAAAACGCGGTTTTGTAAAAAGCTTTTTTAAGTCTGCGGGATTTATCGCTGCCGCTATTTGTGCGCTTCTGCTTATGAGCGTGGTGTCCCCCTATCTCAGAGAAGCGTTCGTTGAGGATCTCAGCTATGATTTTGTAAGAAATACGGTGTGTAATACCGCTGACGGCAGGGGATTTGACGATGTTTTAGGGGATATAGTAAATGAAAATCCCGAGCTTTGCGGAGCCCTTGAGCACCTTGGTGTGGATGCAAACGAGCTGTTGGAATACGCATCGGGCATCTCGGACCGCAGAGAAGAGCTTGCTCTTGATATGCTTGTGAGAAAAATTGCAGAGCCTCTTTGCAACCTTGTGTCCGACGTTCTTGCATTTCTTTTGTCATTTGCTGTGATATTTCTTTTGCTGAAGCTGATACAGATTCTTCTTGATACTGTGGTTAAGCTTCCCGTTTTAAGGTCATTGAACAAGACGCTGGGAGTGGTGTATGGTCTGGTGCTCGGCTGTATAAGGTCGGGAATATTCATAATGATCGTTTCCGTGATATATCCCATGGTAGGAGCAAAGTATCCGACGCTTCCGCTTTTTCAAGATCTGGTTGCTGAAACGGTTATATTCAAATTTATAGCAAACAATAATATATTATCATTGATAATAAATACTTTTATATAAGATTTTAGTAGAGAAGGATTGAAAAATGAAACTTTGTTCAAGATGTAATAAAAGACCCGCTGTGGTGTTTATAACAAGGCTTGAGGGAGATAAATCCGTAAGCGACGGAATTTGTCTGCGTTGCGCAAGAGAGCTTGGCATAACTCAGGTGGAGGATATAATCAAGCAGTCTGGAATCAGCGAGGAGGACCTTGACAGGCTTGACGGTGAGATAGAGAGCCTCATGGAAATGAGCACCGAGGGCCCAGAGGATGTTGACGAGGGAAAAACGCCTCAGATCGATTTTAATAAGCTTTTCGGAGGAATGATGTTCCGCGGCAATCAAGGTGACGTGACACCTGCAGGTGAACAGCCTCGTTCAAAGGATAACAAAAAAGGTCAAAAGACCAAGGATAACAAAGACGAAAGAAAGTACCTTTCAGCCTACTGCAGAGATCTGACTCAAATGGCAAGAGAGGGAAAGATAGATAAGACCATCGGACGTGAAAAGGAGATAGCAAGACTCATGCAGATCCTTTGCCGCCGTCAGAAGAATAATCCCTGTCTGATCGGTGAGCCCGGTGTTGGTAAGACGGCAATAGCAGAGGCTCTTGCAACAAAGATCGCTGCGGGAGAGGTTCCTCAAAAGCTCAGCGGCAAGGAAGTTCATCTTTTGGATCTTACGGCGCTCGTTGCGGGAACTCAGTTCAGAGGACAGTTTGAGTCAAGAATAAAGGGGCTGATAGAGGAAGTCAGAAAGCTCGGCAACATTATTCTTGTTATTGACGAGGTCCACTCCATTGTGGGCGCGGGAGATGCCGAGGGCGGTATGAACGCGGCAAATATCTTGAAGCCCGCTCTTTCAAGAGGCGAGATTCAGGTAATTGGTGCTACAACTCTTGCGGAATACAGAAAATATATTGAGAAGGACGCGGCTCTCGAGCGCAGATTCCAGCCTATAATCGTTGAGGAGCCCTCCATTTCCGATACTATCAAGATCCTTCGCGGTATCAAGGAATATTATGAGAGCTTCCACGGAATAAAGATCCCCGAGGCGGTTATCGAGCGTGCGGTCATACTCTCGGAAAGATATATAACAGATAGGTTTCTTCCCGATAAAGCGATCGACCTCATTGATGAATCTTCATCCTATCTTGCTCTTAATTCCGAGGTTATAAATGAGCTTCAGAAGATCACCTCAAGACTTGAAAAGGTAAAGAGCGAAAGAGAAGCTCTTGAAAGTGAAGTGACAAATGAGCCGTCTGAGGAAAAATACCGCAATCTTGCAGACCTCAAATCCGAGGAAATGAAGCTTTTTGCGAAATTCGAGGAGCTTTCCCGCGACCGTGACGGAGTTATCCTCACTGTAAATGAGCTTGCGTACGTTATTGAGCTTTGGACGGGTGTTCCCGCAAGCAATATAACCGAGATGGAATATGAAAGAATAGAGAACCTTTCCGAAAGAATAAAGAAGCACATCGTAGGTCAGGATGAGGCAGTTGACGCGGTGGTAAGAGCCATCAAGCGAAACCGTGCAGGAGTATCTTATAAGAGAAAGCCCGTGTCCTTTATTTTTGCAGGTCCCACAGGTGTTGGTAAGACAGAGCTTGTTAAGACTATTGCTTCCGATCTGTTTTCTCAGCCTGAGTCGCTCGTAAGGCTTGATATGTCTGAGTTTATGGAAAAGCACAGTGTGTCGAGGATCGTTGGTTCGCCTCCGGGATACGTTGGATACGATGATGCAGGTCAGCTTACCGAAAAGATTCGCCGCAAGCCCTATTCCGTGGTGCTTTTCGACGAGATAGAAAAGGCGCATCCCGACGTTATGAATATTCTTTTGCAGATACTTGATGACGGAAGAATTACGGATGCTCAGGGCAGGACCGTAAATTTTGAAAATACCGTTATCGTCATGACCACCAATGCGGGAAGCACAGGTGTTTCCGCGTTGGCAGGATTTTCCACAACTCTCACAGAGCGTACAAGCGCAAAAACGGAGAAGGCGCTTTCCGAGTTCCTCCGTCCCGAATTCCTTAACCGTGTTGACGAGATCATTACCTTCCGCAGTCTTGACGTTAATGATTTCGGAAATATCGCAAAGATCATGCTCGGACAGTTAAAGGATGCTCTTTCCGAGCGCGGCATAAAGCTTGAGTTTACCGATGAGGCAGCGGGATACGTTGCAAGGGAGTCCTTTGATACAAAATACGGCGCAAGAAATATGCGCAGATATATTCAAAAGCATATTGAAGACGAAATTGCAAACAATATAATTTCCAATTATGAAACGCCGGTCAGTTATATCGGAGTTGGCTATGATGCAGACAAGGATGAGCTTGACATTAAATATTTGAGATGATGAAAAACAGATGGTATGATATAACTGCATCACAGACGGCAGATATACTTGAAACGGATTTAAAAAACGGACTTGACAAAAATGCGATTGCGGGCAGAGTAAAAAAATATGGAAAAAACACAGTGTATTCTGTGAAGAAAAAGGAAGAGTCGCCCTATATTTTGAGAGCGGTGTCCGGTCTTTCCATGCTGCTTTTGTGCCTCGTTGCAATAATTCATGCGCTTTTACAGGCGGATTACAAAATGCTTATTCTGCCTGTTCTGATGATTTTGTCGATGCTGATAATTTTCTATGCTTACAGTAAATCAAAGCTGATACTTGATGAAAATGCAATGCAGTCAATTCCGCGGACAAAGGTTATAAGAGGCGGAAAGCTTATGCTCATAAGGCAGGATGCCATTGTACCCGGAGACGTTTTCATAATCAGTGCAGGGGATATAATTCCCTGTGATGCAAGACTTATTGAAACAAATGAGCTTTACGTGCTGGAAAAGGGCATTGGCAATGAGGGAGCTCCCGTAAAAAAGGATGCGGAGTTCCGTTCCTCCAATACGCTTCCTCCGGAGCAAAGGAGCAACATGGCATTCTCACTTTCCGTAGTGGTAAGGGGAAGGGGAAAAGCCGTTGCCGTTGCAACGGGAAAATCCACGTATCTTTCCATGAAGGGAGAAAACGTGGTTATAAATTCCGGAGAAAAGATGAAGGAGCTTTCTTCCTTTGAAAAATATTCCACAAGCGCATCAATATTCATGAGCTCTCTTGTGATGGTGCTTACGCTTTTGGCAATTATCTTTGACCTTGATTTCGGAATTTATAATTCATTTCTTCTCACACTTACCTTGACCGTTTCGTCCCTGTGTGAATTTCTTCCCATGCTTGCGGGAATAGTGATCTCATGCGGTATCTTTGGAGCGGGAAAGAGAAAAAGAAAGATAAATTCGGGTGTAATGATAAAGAATTCAGGTAAGCTGGATGTTTTAAAGGACGTGGATTGTATCTTTTTCCACAAGGAATCTCTTTTTGCCGAATCGGATATAAGGATCGAAAAATGCGATGACAAAGGCGATATGTCCCCCGACGCAGAGAAGATCTTTCAATCGGTTTTGAGAAGTGTTATAATAGCCAAGGGGCTTTACGGCGCGGCGCGTCTTAATGCAGACAACGAAAAAAATGAAAATATATATTCCGCAGAGGATGAAAAGATAATCGAAAAAGCAAAGAAATGCGGAATATACAATAAATATCTGGACGAAGCATATCCCGCCATCGACCATAAAAAACAGGTGTTCAAGGGATGCGGATATGAAACGACCATGGTAAAAAAGGACCAAAAGAATTTATTTTATGCAACGGCACCTGCTTTATCCGTATTGAAGCTTTGCAAATTTGAAAAAACGGAAAACGGTATAATCCCTTTAAGCGCCGAAAGAAAGAGTGAGCTTGAAAATCTTGCGGCGGAGAAGGTGAGAAGCGGAGCGAAGGTGATTGCAGTGGCGATCACGGAGCATGTTGTGAATAAGAGCGCGTATTTCAGCCCCAACGTGCTGTTTGCGGATATGATATACGTGGGCATGCTCAGTATTGAAAGACCTGTAATATCCGGAGCCATGGAATATATAAAGCTCTGCCGTGAATGCGGCATCAAGCTTGTTATGGTATGCGATGACGTCAGTGAGACCAACGTGATGCTTGCTCAGAATATTGGAATCATTCAGTCCAAAGAGGAGGCAGTAACAAGGGAAGAGCTGTCCTCCATGAGCAGTGATATGATAAGGACCAATATTCCGATGTATAATTTGTACCAAGGGCTCAACGTGCCTCAGCTTAAATTCGTTGAAACTAAGCTTAAGGACGAGGAAAAGCGTACAGTGGCATACCTTGGACGAGAGCTTTCGGATCTGAAGCTCGTAACTGCGGCAGACGTTGCGATCGCAGAGCTTCTCACTGTCACGGAAAGAGCGGCGAAAAAAGGCGTTGACATGAATAGGGAGAACGTTCCGATATCTGCAGTGAGCCATAAGGATACCTCACGCGGAGGATGCGAGGCGTTGAAGTTTTCTGCAGACGTTGTGGTGTCCAAGCCCGATGCGGATGGAAACGGCGGATTCAATTCCGCAGTCAGCTCCGTTATTGCGGCAAAGGGAATTCGCAGAAACCTGTATCTCATGTGCGAGTATATGCTTCTTACCTTTGCATCAAGACTTGTAATCGTGCTTTTCTCGATGATATCGGGAATAATGCTTGTAACACCCATTCAGCTTATTTTCATGGGAGCAATATGCGACCTTATTGCTATAATGATGATAGCCTTTGAAAAGCCTGAAAAGAGTATTCTTAAAAACAAGAATCAATACAAGCACGTAAACGATGAAAAAGAAACGGTTTTGGGATATTTCTTTGCAGATAAAGAAAAGCTGAGGCTTGTGATATATGCTGTTATTTCCGCAGTTGGAACGATAATTGGTATAGTAGGAGTGTTCCTTATAGGTCTTTTTGCTGACCTTGAAGTATTAAATGTATTGACGGTGACGTTTATCGCCTCAATCGCGTTCCAGCTCGCGCTTGTTTTGGAGATCATTTCGCAGGAAAGTGTTTTCGGAACAAGGATAAGGATATACAATATTTATCCCTTCTACGTAGTGTTTATAGGCGCAGTAGTGACACTTGGAATGATGTTCCCGTTTTTTGGAAATATCATGAATATCGTTCCGCTTACCGTATACGAATGGATAGGAGCCTTTGTTCCTGCTGTGATGGTGATTGTGATATTTGAAGTGTATAAGCTTATCGCAAGGAAGCGCTCCGTAGTCAAGAACAAAGAACGAACGGAGGAAACACAATGAAGAAGACCTTTTCCCTAATAGCGATAATGCTGCTTATGGTAATGCTTTTGGCTTCTTGTGCACCCAAAATTTCGGGAAGGTATTATTCCGGCGACAAGGAGAAGAAAGGCTCGTGCGTTGAGCTTGAATTTTCTGCCAAGAAGGTACATATTTCCATGTATGCCGAGGAAACGGTTATTTGGCAGGTGGCGGCAGATTACGCTCACAATGATGATAAAACACAAATAACGATATCGGTTCCCACGGAGACTCCGGAGAGCGCAAAAGCCTATTCGGGAGATTACTCCTATGAGGAAGCTTAGGATCATATCAAGATCGGACTTATCAAGTATTATAAGGACTGATTATAAGGACTAAAAAATCGACAAGAACAGAAATGCTCTTGCCGATTTTTTATTTCTTGAAAAC
>JAZQRT010000002.1:0-48802 GCA_045629725.1 Eubacteriales bacterium
ATCTGTGACGGACGCGATGTGTTTGTTCCCGGTATCATGGAGCTTGTTGAAAGAACCGGGTGAAAAGCTTACCATATGGGATCTTGCCTTTGAAAAAGGCATTGGAATGCATTGCCGCCAGTATGGAGAGGCGTATATCGAGTTTGATATTTCAGAGCTTGAAATGAATTATTTTTATGCAACCGTTGGGGTACTTAAAGATGCAAGCTATTATATTGCAGAAGGCAATATTTCATTCAGGGTATACGGCGACGGAAAGCTTCTTGCAACCACTCCTGCAATCGCATGGAATCAGAAGCCGTATTATATTTGTGTTCCCGTAAGTGGTGTGAAAACTCTAAAAATTGTTGAAGATAATGAGGGAACATGGGTATGCGATGCAGGTATATGGGGTGATTGCGCGCTTAGTAAGGAAGAACCTACAGCACCCGAGTGGTGGACAAAGCTTGATCCGAACAATACGGATAGACTTCAAGAGGAAGAGTGGGTTTCGGGTGATTATGCGTATATAAGTGATTTGTATTTTAGAAAATATACTGATGTAGCAAATTGCCGCGACGTTAATATTGCAGGAGAAAAGATAGTATCCTTTGACGGTAAATATTTTCCCAAAGGCATCGGGCTACACTCTGATAACGGAGGATACGTCAGATATATTGAGGTAAACATAGAGGGACTTGGTTTTACAAAATTTGCATCCTATTACGGAATAAGCCAGACTGTAACAAGTCACGATATTTCTATGGCAAATATAAAATTTGCCATTTTCGGTGACGGCAAAAAGCTGTTTGAAAGCGGTCCTGTCAAATATGAAACTCCAATGAAGTATATGGAATGTGATATAACGGGAGTGAAAATTTTGCGTCTTGCAATAGCACCAAATCCGAGAATTGACGGAAGCTGGGGTACATGGGGCGGAGCGATCATTTCAAAAAGCGGTAATATAACCGATGACATGATGTATACCGATTATTTTGCGGGACTTGAGGAACCATCCTCAACCCCGACACCTACGGAAATTCTGACTGAATTGCCCGAAACCACCGTTCCCGAAAGTGATCCGACGGAAAATGTAACAAAGGTTCCCGAAAGTACACATATCACAAAGCCTGAGAATACAACTGTTAAGGTTGCTTTGGCGTCAATTGGTGTGATAGCCCTTGGCGCTGTCGCGTTTTTCGTTATCAAAAAGAGAAAGAGAGGATAAAAAGTGATAAGGGTAAAATTAAAAAAACATACAAGCGCAGTATTACTACTTGTAATGTTATTCTCTTGCTTTGTATCCTGCACAGAGGAGGATGTTTCAACCTTCCTACCGACTTTATTGGGAACAGAAACATCTTCTATAGCTCCTGAATCTACCGAAAGTGAGGAAAAGTTTGTGGAAAAATATGATGCACTTATGTCAAATCTTGATGATTTTCCGTTAGTTTTTAAATATAATGATAAAGAATTTTCGGGCTTCAAGGGCTTTGAGGAAAAGTCTAAAACGACTGTGGAAACAGAAAACGGAAGCAGTACAACAATAGTATTCCGTCATCCCGAGATCAACGCTTCCTTTGAGCTTATTACTTATGTATATCCCGAGGAATATGCATATGAGTATGTTGTATATATTCATAACGATACCGAGGAGAATACGGGAGTGATCTCCGACCTTGGTTTTTCCCTTGAGTATAAAGGGGATGATCCTGTATTAAAGGGCATAAAGGGTGATGCTAACGGTCAGTATTATACTCCTTATAAGCATGATATGACCAAAAAGCTAAAATATACGGATCGTTCCACAAGCGGCAGACCTTCTCACGGTACTTTCCCGTATTATAATCTTTCCTATGACGGCGGCGGCACTTTTATTGCAATCGGATGGCCGGGAACATGGAGAGCGGAATTTGTGTTTGATAAAAATGAAGGGGTAACAACTCTTAGCACTGGTCAGCTTTCTGTCAAATCATATATTGCTCCGGGAGAAACGATGCGTACTCCTCTTATGGGCTTTGTTGAGTATAAAAACCTTTCCGATGATGAGCAGACAAACGCTTGGCGACATTATTATATCAATGACGTTATGCGTAAAATTGACGGAGAGTTGACACCCACCTATGCGGGTATGTCCTACGGAGCTACGGGAATGACCACCTCAAAAACACTTTTGGCAGTTAAATCATATTTACTCAATGGAGTTAAGCCCGAGCTTTTATGGATAGATGCGGGATGGTATACCGGCACTAATAACGAAACGGTTTCGTGGCCACTTGTAGGAACACACAACGTCAACCCTGCGCGCTATCCGGATAAAATGGCAGATATAGGCAAGTTGACTGAGGAGAATGACATCAGATTCCTTCTTTGGTTTGAGCCTGAGATCGTAAGACTTAATAAAACGGCGTTCCTCAATTATCATAAGGATTTCAAGGAAGAATGGCTTCTTAATATAACGGGAATGTCTGATCTTCTTGTAAATCTCGGAGATCCCGAATGCAGAGAGTGGGTACTCAAAAAAATTTCAAATGTAATAGATACGGCAGGCGTAACGGGATACCGTCAGGACTTCAACACGGACCCCGCCTCGGCTTGGTCGAATAATGACAAAAAGACGCCTAACCGTACGGGAATGACGGAAAATCTCTATGTTCAAGGCTATCTTGCATTCTGGGATGCAATAATCGAGCGCTATCCGAGTATATATATGGACTCCTGCGCCTCCGGTGGCGGAAGAAACGATCTTGAATCAATGAAGCGTGCAGTTCCGCTCCATTATTCCGATTATTTTGACGTTGACAGCCAAAGAAATGATTATGAAATGAAGAGTAGAATGACACAGGCTCTTTATGCTTGGCTTCCTTATTTCAAAAACGAAATTTACAAGGTTGAAAATACATATCAAACAAGAATGAATCTCGCACCGCTTTCTCTTTTGAATATTCCCAATTCCCTTGATCCGAATGCACCGTGGGATCTGATACGTCAGGCACACGCCGAGCATGATATTGTGAAAGAATATTTCTATTCGGATTATTATGAGTTAACCATTTGGTCCAAGGAAAAAAACAGATGGAACGGTTGGGAGTTCTTTGATCCCGAAACCGATTCGGGTGTTGCTCTCATGTTCTGTCATGAAACGACCGTTAATCTTACAACAACCGTTAAGCTCAAGGGGCTTGATTCCAATACGACTTACAAGGTCTATGATGTCGATGGAATTGTAAGTGTTACGGCAAAAGGAAAGGAGCTTATGGAAAAAGGATTTTCCATAACGGTTCCCGAAAAGCCCTACGGCGTTCTTATGAACATTGAAAAGGTTGGGTAAATAAAATAAGGGATGTAAAAAAACTCAGTACGAGTTTTTTTACATCCTTTGTAATTATAAGTCAAATTTTATTTATATTTTTCAAGGATTGCTTTGTAATCTGGGTTTTCAAGTAGCTCGGCACGTCTGCCGCCGTTTGGATTTGCAATGGAGCTTACCACCCAATCAAAAAAGTTATTTTCTTTAACGTTTTTACGTTCGGGAAAATATGCTTGATGTACGGCTTCATCCGTGCTTACCGAATCGGATATCAGCACAGCTGACATTCATAGCAACAGAAAGTTGTTCTTGTGTAATATTTTTTATTGAGCGCAGTCTTTTTATGTTTGCTCCGATATTCATTTCCATAATCATACCTCCGTAAAATAGTAAGCTGACGTCTGCTTCTGTCTCAATTATAGCATAAAATACATTCTTGTAAAGGTATTGTTGGTAAAACCGAGATTAACTTACGGTTGAAAAATAATACCTACACTCAAATTTAATACGGATGTTTTTAAGACATAAACTTTCTTTTATATTGCAAGGGTGTCATATTGAACCTTCTCTTAAAAAGAACAATAAAACGTGAGCAATCGGAAAAACCTGCGCACATACAGGCATTTGTTACCGAACTGCCCTCGGAGAGGAGCTTTGCGGCGTAGGAAAGCTTTTGAGATTCAAGATATTCATGGGGGGAAGAATTGATATGTTTTCTGAAATATCTGTTAAGAGTTGCGGGGCTTATGTAGTGATTTCGGGTTATGTCCGAGATACTGTTCATAGCAGCAAAATTTTTGTTAATGTCGTCAAGTACGGATTGTAATTCGGTCGGAAGCTTAGTGTGTTTTTTTGCCGCTTGTTGATTGTTTTCCAGTAGAGATAGAACTTCAAGGAGTAATGTAAGTTGTGAAAGGCACGTTGCATTGTTTTGATATGCGTTATAAAGTGCATTCAGCCGTTCACGAAGGGATAATGCGGTGTTTTCATCAAAGGAGAACAGAGGGCTGAAATCTTTTTTTGTGAGGAATGAGAATAAAGGGGAAGAAAAATCAGCGTCTATCCAAACACAGAAATAGGAGTGCTTTCGATTTTTGTTGAAGATACAAACGTGAAGATCATTTTCCTTGGATATTACAGCCGAACCCGACAGGGAAGTATAAAGATGGTTATTCACAAGAAAGTCAACGTCGCTGTCAATATTAAAGAATATTTCAAGCTGATTGTGTATATGTAATGGATCTTTGTTCGGATCTTTGGGGTCAATAAAAGTATCAACGTAAATTATACCAAATTTTATCCCATTGATATCCAATAGATTGGTATTTAGTTGTGGCAAATAATTCGGTTCGTACATAAATCCCTCGTTGATCGAAAATATATAAAAAAATAACTAAACGGCATATCAATATAATATTTGATTTATTATAACATTTAGTTCTATGTTTGTCAATACAAAGGGGAATATGCGTAAAACTGTAATTATACTAATAATAAAAGCTCAAAAATTATAGTTTCGTTGACATTTATTTTATTATATGATACAATATCACCGTTAGTTGAATAATTTGTTGGAATTGTAAAATAAACAAAGCTTTAGATGTAGTTAAAAGAGGTGGTATTATGGACTTGTGTTTGAAATACCCTGTTCTGTTTGTGCACGGAATGGGATTCCGCGATCACAAGCGTGTCTGTTATTGGGGCAGGATTCCAAAGATCTTTGAATCGGCAGGATGCAGAGTTTTCTTTGGTAATCAGGACAGTAATGCGGCTATAGAAACCAATGCCGGTCATATTGCAAAACGAATTGATGAAATAATAAAGGAAACGGGCGCAGAGAAAATCAATATTATCGCACACTCCAAGGGAGGACTTGATAGCAGATATGCCATTTCTGTTTTTGGAAAAGGAAATAAAATCGCTTCACTTACAACTATATCAACACCCCATCATGGTTCAAGGACTGTTGACAAGCTTATGAAAATTCCGAAATTCATTATTAAATTCGGTTGCTTTTTTGCTGATTGCTGGTTCAGACTTCTTGGTGATAAAAAGCCGAATACTTATTCTGCCATCAGATCATTTACAACAGAGGAGGCGAAAAAATTCAATTCTGCGGTGCTTGATGTGGAGGGTATCTATTATCAAAGCTATGCTTTTGTTATGAAAAAGCCGAGCAGTGATGTGTTTTTGTGTCTTACCAATGCCTTTGTTAATGAAATTGAGGGTGAAAACGATGGCTTACTTACGCCAAGCTCTGCAAAGTGGGGGGATTTCAAAGGTGTATATCGAGGAGCTGAAAATCGCGGAATATCTCATTGTGACGAGGTGGACATGCGTAGAAAACCTCTTTCAAAGAAAAAGGGCAACGACGTTAGCGATATTTTAGACGTATATAAAAAAATATTGATCGATCTGCAAAAATGTGGACTATGAATCTTTTAATATCTCAAGATCAGGGAGGATATATGCAGGAAATAAAATATTATTTGGGCATTGACGGCGGCGGAACAAAGACAGATTTTGCATTTGCTGACGCAGAGGGAAATATTTTGTCACGAGTGATCATTGGCGGGTGTAACCCCAATGACGTTGGATTCGATGAGACCTTCCGCGTACTAACCGAGGGAATATATGCCGTTAAGGGAGCTACACCTTTTGAAAATATAAGCGTTTTTGCAGGACTTGCAGGGTGCTCATCTGCAGATAATCTTCCGAGGATCAGAGAATTTCTCGGCACTTTTGGGTTTGGAAAAAGTTCTAACCACAACGATGCATATAATGCTGTTTCTGCAGGGCTTGGCGTCGAAGATGGAGTGGCGGTAATTATGGGTACAGGCTCCATAGCTTATGCCAAAAACGGCACAGGGCTTTATCGTATCGGTGGTTACGGATATCTTTTCGGAGATAGCGGAAGCGGATTTGCCATTGGGCGGGATACGATTCTTGCCGCTTTGCAGTATGAGGACGGAATGGGAGAATATACCGTTCTTCACCCCATGGTAAAATCTCTTTGCGGGGGTGATACCGTTCTTTCAAAAATTGATATGTTTTATGAAAAGGGTAAAAAAGAAATTGCAAAGTATGCAAGACTTGCCTTTGACGGTTATGAGTTAAATGATGCGGTCGCTACGGATATCATAAAGGGAAACCTCCGTGTTATATCGGACATGATCAAAACAGGTGGAAATAAGATTGATAAGGACAAAGTTAATGTTTGCCTTCTCGGAGGTCTGACCGCGAGAGAGGAAATCATTATTCCAATATTACAATTTTATTTGAAAGAAGATAATAAAAAATATAATATATCGGTCTGCAAGGAGTCGCCCGTTATGGGAGCATTATATCTTGCGGGCATGAAAAAATAAAGTAAGAGGTATGAAAAATGCGTAATACAGAAAAAAGAAACCCGAAAACAACACATATAGATAAAATGTCAACCGCGGAAATGATGAAGGTCATGCAGGAGGAGAACCTCAACGCCGCAAGAGCCGTGGAAACTGAGCTTGAAAGCATCGGAGCGGCTGTTGATGCAATCAGCGAGAGAATGAAAAAGGGAGGCAGACTTTTTTATACAGGATGCGGAACCTCCGGTAGACTCGGAGTTCTTGATGCTTCCGAGTGTCCGCCCACCTACGGCGTTTCTTATGATACAGTTATCGGAATCATGGCAGGCGGTGACGTGGCTTTGAAAAGGGAAGGGGAAGCAGACGAGGACAGTTACGAGGCGGGTTGCCGTGATATTTCCGCATATAACCTTACCGAAAATGACTCCGTCATCGGAATATCCGTTGCAGGGGGCGCGGCATTCGTTATCGGTACACTTGAAACGGCAAAAAAAGCAGGCGCACTTACAATCGCCCTCAGTTGTAATGCAGGATGTGCTATTGAGGATATTGCAGATATATCCATCCACCCCGATACGGGTGCAGAGGTAATCACGGGGTCAACGCGAATGAAGGCGGGCACCGCCCATAAAATGATAATCAATATGATCTCCACTGCAGTCATGATAAAGCAAGGGCACGTCTACGAAAATCTGATGGTAAATCTTCAGCCGTCAAATATAAAGCTACGCGACCGTATGATAAGAATAACAAGCGATATTACAGGTCTTGATTATGATGCGAGCGAAAAGCTTCTTGAAGAAAACGGATTCAATATAAAAAGGGCAATAAAAGCGTAGAACAGGAACACAAGTAACTTCAGATACATCCAATGGACAGGTAAATATCTCAATTATGTTGGTTAAGGACAGGGTTTATTATTTTAAAATATCCAGTTATGATGGAGAAATTACAAATTATACGTTTAAAATCTCATAAAACGGAGGTGTATATTAATGAAAAAAAGCATGGCTTTAATATTTATTTTTATAATGTGTATGGGTTTGGTTTCCTGCAATACTCCGGAAGCCGAAAAAACGCCCTTTGAATTTAGTTATGCTGCTTATTGTCCGGTATATTATGACTCAAAATATATATACATGCCACAAAGTGAATTTGATGTTTTAACTAATGAACAGCAAAATGCGCTAATTGCAACCAAAAGCACTGAAGTAAGAAGATATTGGTGGTTGGAAAAATATATTTTGGGCGAGATCAATGAAAACGAACGTCTTGATCTTGATACGGCAAAAAATATATTGCAAAAATATGACGAATACACTGATACAAGAGTTATACTTCAAGAGTTTGCTAAGATACAGAAATATCCGGATGATTGTGGCGGAAGCGGCATTTCATCGGTTCATTATAATATAAAGGAACAACCGCCGTTTAATCCGCGTGACTATACTAATGCGACAACCATTACAATATTTAATGGTTTTGTTGTAATACGTTATTATGATGAAAATGGTGAACAAATATCTGCCGAAGGATACAAGTTTTCCAGTGGAGATGCTTCTCCGATAAACTAATATTATCAAGATAACCCCAAGTCTTGTTTTCAAGGCTTGGGTAGCGGTGGATTTATAAGCAAAGTAAAATAATATAAGGAGGTGCATAAAATGAAAAGAATACTGTTTAAAAGCTTTATATTTACTCTCATCGTTCGTTGTATATTGGTTTTAAGTATACTTTATTTTGAATCGTCTTTAACTGATTTCCTCACGGAATTTATTGTGCTTCCTTTTGAAGCATGTATTTTTGCAGTGTTGTATTTCGTTGCAAAAGGAAAAACAGATAAATCATGGCATTACATAATCGCTACTTCCATTTTTAATGCGATTTTTGGCGGTGTTTGTTGGTTCGTTTTGGAACAAATATTGGGAGGCAGTTTAAAACTTACTAATGATGAGTATTTATCTTTGGAACTGTCAATATCTGCTTTTTTTGCTACGGTTTTAACTATTGATGCGGTGCGTACTGTATACAAATCTTTAGAAAAAAGTCAAAGAAAAATTCCCAAACAAACAAGCAAATTGTGTCGTTTTTTGAAAAAATCAGTGTTGGAGTGCTTCGTATATGCTTTGATCGTACGCATGGTGCTTATTGGGTTGTTATATGGGGCAGAGTACATTGATAATTTTGATTTCTCTGTTTATGTGTTATTTCTCCGTGTGTTTATATGCACAATTTTACCCGTGTTATTTACATTTGTATATTTTGCGTTAAAAGGTAAAAATAATCATCAATGGGCTTACATTTTGGTAATGGTTGTTTCCCAGGTTGTTCTTTTTTTGATTGCTTTGATGGTAACAAATTATGTGAGCAAAGAATATCCAAGATCATCAATTACATTAATTATCGGTATTTGTGAATATTTAGCGAATTCAATTTTTGCATCTATATTGATGATTGATGTAGTTCGCACCCGAATCATGTCGTCTAAAAAATATTTAGCCGAAGAATGCAAGTGTCAAAAAGAAGATTCTTCCACGGTCGTTGATACAGAGTAATTAACTGAATACCCCCCAATAAAAACCACCCCAAGCTTTGTTTTCAAGGCTTGAGGTGGTTTTTTCTTATTTGTTCTGCAAAAGTATGAGTTCAGAGAACTGATAGAGGTCACGGTCGTTGAAGTTGTCGGTTACAGTCATTTTATAATATTTATATGCAGTGGGATTTTCAACTGTAAACACGTCGGAAACCGTGAAAAGCTCCTTGGGGAGATTTCCGCCTTTTATGTCGGAAATGACCGTCCACTCGTCATCTTCACTGTTTCTACCGTAAATTATCCATGCGTCGGGGTTACGGCTTAGGTGATCGTTCGCGGTAGAAATTGCGTAGGCATCGACACGGACAGATTCCGTCATAGCCCAAGTAACAGTAACGGAGCCATCGGCGGAGGTTGGACGTACGCACCACTTGGTGTTGACTTTATCGTCAAAAATAAGCTGAACGCGGTTGGATTCCTTCATACCCACGTCGCCGTCAACAGTTGACTGGTCGATCTTGTCATAAAGCTTTATATAATTTTCAAGAGGATCCTTTTCCTTTGGAAGCTCGGGAGCGGTACCGTAATAGCATACCTGTGCTTTAATTGTGCGGTCAAAATGTTGTTTAACTCCGTCAACGGTTGCATCGCTATCTGTGATTATGTATTGGCTGTAGGCGTCCTTTTGGGTTATAACAAGCTCACGGAAGCCCCAGAAGGATTCTGCCGCTGAGTCCTTAAAGTATGCAAAATTACCCGTTTGAGCAAGAGTTTTGTTTCCCCAAGCCTCTCCAAGCTCAATAATGGCGGTTTTGTGGGTATGACCTGAGAAAAGACCTTTGATTCTGTCGTTTTCCTTTACAAGCTTTTTGAAAGCGGCGCTTTCGTTTGATGTGTCAAAATGGTGGGCAATAAGATAAACGTCGCGGTTGGGGTATTTTTCCATAAGTCCGTTTATGTAATCAACGTCCGACATTGTATATACTCCGTCATGATTGTATTTAGGATCAAGACTACCGGAAAAATTATCAAGAAAAATAAAGAGTCTGCCGCCGACTTCCATATAACCCTCTCTGTGATTTCCCGTGATCTCAAGCCAGTCGCTGTCGGAATATTGCTCGTGATTTCCCGGAATAATAAAATAGGGAAGATCATCGGGGAGCTGGGAGAGATATTCGTCAACAAATATCTTTGCAGTACCCTTGCCTTTTGTAATAACCGAACCGCCATTTATCCAATAGTCCAAAGAGATATCTCCGTTTATAACGAGAAGATCAAAAGGATTTTCCTTGTGTTCCTTCAAAACTGCATCCACCCAGTGTTGCATACGGATACGGTAAGCGGTTCCATACCACTCCTGAAGATCGGTGCAGTGTATATCGGATGAAATGAGAACCCTCAAATCAGCAAGTACGGGCTCTGTTGGAATGGGAGTCTCGGTTGGCAGGGGAGCTTCGGTATCTGTTGGAGTAATTTCTTCTGTAGTTTTTGTGCTTGTTGGTGAGGGAGAAGCACTTTGCTCTGGAGTGATCTCACTTACTGTACAAGCAGTTAATAAAGCAGCTGCGGTCAACATCATGATAAATACTATTTTGAACTTGTTTTTCAATTCAAATCTCTCCTTTAAGAAAAATACTTTCAACAATATAATACTATATTTTTTTATAAAAGTCAATATATTGCAATAAAACGGGATGTCAAGCAGGGAAGTACTTATTGTAGACAAAAAACAAGACCCGCACGATGCGAGTCTTGTAAATCAGTATAGCTTATTACTTTTTAAATGAAGCAAAACCGAGAAGACCGATGGACGCTTCTTTTGCACTCTCCAATGCGGCGCACGGGTCAGTTTCGTTGGTGCTCAGCAGAGAATACCGATATTGACCAAATCCGCCCAGAGACACCTTGAAGTTGGTTTCCCAAAAGTTGTTCATCACCCATGCGTAGACCTCGTCAAGATTGTTCACGCCTGCCGTACCGGAAAGTGACGGCTGAAGCTTTTCAAGTGAACCCATGGTAATCAGCGGTGTGTCGGGTGTTGCCACGATCACAGAGCCCCTCCGAGAGCAGAACGCCATACCGCTTTGCAGTGCGTAGAAATCGGCACAGCTTTTTGGAAGCTGGTCAATACGGGGACGCAGTACAGCACCGGTTTTTTCCACGTAAAAGGTTTCGTTTTCCCCAGCGGTAAAGGGTAGGGCGAGATAGAGATTTTCAGGTTCCCAAACGCTGTTTTTGTGCAAGATCAGATCCACGTCAATCCGCGGGTGATGCTTATAGATCGAATACACAACTCGGCAGAGTGAGCATCCTTCCAGCTCGTAAGCAAGGCTGACCTTCGTTCTGATAGGTCCGTTTTCCACAAGGTCGATGGAGCGAAGGATTCCTTCGTGGCGCTTTGTGTCCGCACACTTGCGGCAAAGCCCCATTGCTCCGCGTACACCGCAGGGACCGCGCTCACCCATGGGCGTCACCTCATAAATCGGCATAAAGGGAGGATGACTTGCATCATTTCTCACAAGCTCCGCCTTTTTCTTTTTGTCAAAAATCGAAACAAGCCCTTTGCCCTCCTTGAAACAAACGGTGAAAAACTCGCTTTCAATGGCGTTTAATGAGGGTGCTTCGATTTTGCTTTGATTTGTACTTTCACGGTCAACAAGAAGATATTCTGCACATTCTGCGGGTGCTAAATCAACGTCAAACAGTAAAACAGGACCTCGTGCATAACAGCTGATCTGATAGGGGATTTTTTCATCGCTTCCTGCTCGGTAAAGATCAAAGCAAGTGTGTTTGAAAAAGCCCTTGAGCGCGATCTCTGCTGTACCGAAGAACCTTCTGTTGCAAGGATTGATCACCTTTAGGGAAAAGTCCTTGCTAAAGGAAACGGGTGTTTCGCCCATGGCGAAGGTATATTGATCCAGTGCTCTGCTGACCGATTCGTTGGCGCGGCAGGCGTACAGCATTTTACGTTTATCCAAGCCGTTGACGTAAGGATTCCAAGGCTCTGATACCGATGAGCAAAAGCCCCACGTGTGCTCTGCATAAAAGGTCAGATCTTCTGAGGCACTGTCTATAAGCTCCTTGGAAACGTATTTGTAATGGGGGTCGAGGGTGCGCAGAACGCTCATTTTACGCTGTGCTTCACGATAATGCTGTACGTCATAGGGCGTGGAGCCTATTCCGTCCGCCCACCAGTCTGTCCAGTCTCCCTCGTAGATCGGTAAATCCACCCCAGAGGCTTCTACTGCATCAAAAAATTCATCCAATGTTGCCATTTTCAAAAGAATCTCATCGCCATGCTTCTCATTATAAATCTGACAGAACTGAGCGATCGAGGCGTTGGGCGCACCGTTGTCGGTCATCATGCCCGAAACGTTCACCGGCACGAAATTAAAGGAGTATCCTTCGTCTTTCAGCTTGTTTTTGTAGTTTTCAAGTCGTAGTTCCGCGCGCTTAAAAGGATCCGGCTCCGCTTGGTCAAGTCCGTCGCGGATCACGTATTCAAAGGACTGCTGACGTGCGATGCCGAGCTCGTTGCCCAGGTGGTAGTGCTCTCCGATCCAAGCAAGCACGAGATTGCCCTTAGGCGAGCGCCACCGAAATGCCGTCTGACGCCGCTCCAAAGGATGGCGGCCGTGGTGTGCGTGGATCGCCGAGAGGATGCGCGTGATACCGTGATCGTAAAGAGCGTCGGCAAATCCCCAGCCGTAGCCGTTGATATCGCAGGTAAGAGCCGAGCGCATCGAAATGCCGTATGTTGCCATTTCCTTCCGATTTCTTGCCATCATCTCTTTGAGTGTGTCGTTATCGATCAAATCGTTAAAATTCAAATAACTTCCCGATAGTCCGATATCGCCTCTTTGAACGTAGCGTATAAAATCGGCACGGTATGAGTCATCGGCACTTTTTAAAAAGCACTCCACACACCAATAGCTTTCGCAGTTCCATTTGAAGCCCTGCCACTGGTTTTTTCCCGCTTCCGCCGCGCGCAGAATATCGATCGCTTCCTTAATATATTCCACATGATAGCTTTCAATCTTTTCCTGATAGTCGGTGTACCCGATGTCGGTGTGGCTGTTGTGAAGAATGTAATAGACGAACGGTTTTCCCAAGGTATATCCCTCCTTTTTTGACAGTATATCACAAAAAATGTAGGAATGTCAATTGCTGTCGCAAAAAAACGCCCGCTCTTGCTTGCGCTTGAGGGGCGTTTTTTACTGAATTGACAAGACTCGCAAAGGCGAGTCTTGTTTTTATTATACTTTCAGATCAGAATTATTTCTGAGGAATAATCTTTTTTCTGAAAATAAGGAATATGATCGCAAGAGCGAGCACAACTGCTACAACGATGAACAATACCGTCATATCTCCGGTTACAGGAGGCTTTTCGGGTGTTTCATCGGGCGTAACCTCGGGTGTCTCATCGGGTGTCACCTCAGGAGTTTCATCGGGGATCTCGTCAAGATCTGTACCCTCTGCACCTATAAATTCAACCTCGGCAAGATTTGTGCCGCCTTTAAGCGTAAGCTTATAATAGCGGTAATTTCCTCTCATATCCTCGGGGATTTGGAAGGGCGTGATGAGCTTATCGAAGATGAAGGAGATTTCATTGTTCTCGTATACGGAGATCCAATTTTCACCATCATTTGAAACCTCAACCGTAAGACCTGTAGGTGCCTTATCCTTGTTGTAGGAAGTAAGTGTAACGATGGATACATTTGCGCTTCCCGAATCAAATACGATGCTGTCGCCGTCCTTGATTTCAGTGTAGGTAAGTGAGTTGTTGTCAAAGAGCTTGTTGAAGTTTTCAATTTCAGTTGTTACGTTGTTCTTTGTTGAAAGGTCTTCAATACCTGCGCTCGTTGTATCGCCTGTTGTAAGGGAAGTGGGCTTTTCTGAATTGTTGCCCCAATCTGAAGGCTTTGAACCCATTTCGAATTCGATTGTGCATCCGCCTGTAAGAAGCTCATGAGTGAGGAACATTTTGTTGTATTCCTCTCCGTTTACCTTAGCAGACTGAATGTAGATGTTTTCATCGGAATTGTTATTTGCTACGATAACAACATCCTTTCCGTTTTCAAGATGTATGGTAACCTTATCAAAGAGAGGTGATCCGATAACGTATTCGCCGGAGCCTACGCTGTAGGGATAGAATCCAAGAGCGTTGAATACGTACCAAGCGGACATTTCACCGTTGTCCTCGTCACCGGGATAACCCTGACCTATCTCAGAACCAACGTAAACATGGCGGAGAACTTCTCTTGTGTATTCCTGAACCTTGTAGGGGGTTGAGGAGAATGCGTATGTGTAGATTACATGGTGAGCGGGCTGGTTATTGTGCATGTACTGACCCATTTTTACTTCCTTGAACTCACTGATCTCGTGGTGTACGGAAGAAAGCTCAACAACGTTCTTCATAGCCGCGATGCTGTCGTCAAAGAGTTTATCAAGCTTTGCGGCAAGTGCTTCTTCACCGCCGTAAAGATTTATCATTCCCTGACCGTCGAATACTGCGGGGAATGCGTTTACCCAACCAACGGATTCGGTGAAGTCATATTTATCACCGTTCCACTGTGCGGGATTAAATCCATCGGCTCTGCTTGACCATACGCCGGATGAGGATTTACCCATAAAGAAGTCAGCTTCCTCGTGGAAGAGAAGCACGTACTTCATACATCTTGTAAGATAGTATTCTGCTTCAGCTTCAAGACCCATAGCCTCAGCCATTCTGTAAAGACCGTAGTCGTTGATATATCCTTCAATAGAGCTTGAATAAGCCTCTTGAACGAAATCGCCTGTAACGGGATTATCGTTGGCAATATATCCAACGTAGGGTGCGAAGTTGTTTTCTTTTCTTCCGCCTGATGCCATATTCGATGAGTAGGAGGAAGCACTTCGGATCATGGATTCCCATGCGGCTTTATAATTAAATGTGATACCCTTGATATAAGCATCTGCGAATATGATATCACTGGAGGTACCTACCATGCAGTTTACAGCACCGGGACCGAGCCATCTGGGCATCCAGCCAGAGTCAATATAGTGCTGAACCATACCGTTGAGGTAATCCGTATCGCGAGTGGGAGTGAAGAGTGCATATCCTGACCAAGCAGTACGGTAAGTATCCCAGAAGCCGTTGTTGGTGTACATTATGCCGTCGGTCTTGATGCCGTTCTTATAAGGAGATGCGTGAACCCACTTAACGTCTTCATTGGTTCCTTCGTTTTCAGCAAAGAGGCTGGGGAATGCGTACATTCTGTAGAGAGATGAATAGAAAGAAGTGAGTTCTGTATAGCTTGCGCCTTCGATCTCAAATATACCGCAAAGATCATCCCATTCCTTCTGTGCTTTGTTGAAGATGGAATCGAAATTATCGTTGTCTGTAATTTCAAGGTCAAGGTTATGCTCTGCCTGAGCGTAACTGATGAAGGATGTTGCAAGCTTCATCGTTACAACCGTTGTTCCGTCTGCAAAGGATACGATACCTTGCTTGGAGCTTACTACTGAAGCATCAGCAGGTGTCTGATCGAACTCGCCGTATACGTACATTGCAGGTGAGCCGTGATTTGTTTTTGCAGTAAAGGTTTTCTTATCCTCGGAGAATTTAAGTGTGCCCGAGCCCCAGAGACTGTCGAAAATAACGTTAACGTTATCTGAGCCCTTAGGGAACGTAAACTTGACGTATGCTCCATGGAGTGTGGGTGTAACCTCAATAGTAACTCCGGAAGCGGCACTGCCGTCGGCAAGCGTTACGCTGTAATGATGAGCGTTTGCTTTTTCATTCATATGAGTGAATGCGGCTTCACGGTTAGAGGATGAGATATCTGCTGATTTAACGCCGGAGGTTCCTGCGCTTGTGTCAACGCTTGTGTTAGCCATGAACTGGAAGGAGCCGTAGCTGCCGATCCAGAAGTTGGGAGCGTGAATAATACTGATACTGTCAATGGGATTACCCTTTCCGGATTGCTGATATGTGTAGGGAAGTGTTGCAGAATCAGCATTTGTTACAGGAGTAAAGAAATTGAATCCGCCGGGGAGAGTAACACCGGGTGTGCACATTCCGCGTGAGAATGCGATATCGTTGTTTGTTCCGCGGAGAATATTGATATAATCGGAAAGATGCTCGTAAACGACCTCTGCCTTATCCTCAATCTTAAGATCGTCAAAGAATGTAATGAACTTGGAAGCATCCTCAGCTTCTTCCATGTCAAAGTATACGCAGATCTTTTCAATAGTCTTACCTGCGGCAACGTCACCGATGCAGGATTCAACGTAGTTCCACTGAGCGGTCCAAAGTGTTTCACCTTCAACCTGTCCCTCAGGAGTCATATATGAACCGTACTGATCCTTTGCTGCAAGGTCGGAAAGGTATGTTCCGTCTGTAAACTTAAGGTCGATGATGACTCTGCAGGATGTGTATTCGTAGTCATAGGAGTGGATATTGAAAAGTCCGGGGAATATCACGTAGCTGAGTCTTGTATTCTTTGTTACCTTAATATTAAGGTCCTTATAAATTACGTTACGTGCATATGTGTTTGTAAATGTAGTTTGCTGACCGTATACGGCAAGACACTTATTGCCCGTCCATGCACCGGGTGTATTGCACTCTGTTGCGATAGGACCAAATGCCTTTTCTGTTACCATTCCGGGAACTTCCTCGGGAACGAGGGCGTCGTCAACGTAGCTGAATACCTTAAGCTCGGAGAACTGAGTATAGGAGTTACCTCCGTTTTCAAGTACGTCAAGCTTGTAGTAAAGATATGATGTGTCATTTGCAAATGCAAAGATCTGTTCTTCAAAGTAATCGGAGAATTCAACGCCTGTTCTGCGGTCAAGCTCTGACCAATTCTCGCCATCGTTAGAGCCGTAGAATACCCATTTCTTGGGAGATCTTGAAATGTGGTCATTTGCGGAGGTGATTGAATATCCCTTGATCACCGCAGCCTTCTTAAGGGCAAAGGAGATCCAGAAGGATGATCCGGGAGCACATACCTTTGTGGATGTTTTTCCGTCGAATATGTACTTCTTGCTTTCGCTTCCGCCGTTATCCTGAGAGCCTTTAATCGTAGAGGTATCAACCTCCTCCTCAACGGGCTCCTTGCTTATTCTGCTTTCATCAACAAAGAGCTGCCATTCGGAGAACTGAACTACCTGAAGTCCGACTGCGTCGGCACCGTTATTGGAGGTGATGTCCAGCTTATAATAAGCATAAGCGGTGCTATTATCAAAGGTATAGGTGTAGTAAGTGTTTCTCTCGGGCATATCCTCATCTGTACGTACGTCAAGGGCAATCCAAGTTTCACCGTCATTTGAGCCGTAAAGAGTCCAATCCTTAGGATCGCGGGGATCGTGGTCATTTGCGGATGCGATCTTATATACGTTTACCGGTGCAGGTGCAGAAAGCTTTGCGCTTACCCACAGTGTGCTTACGTTGGCAATACATACCTTGGTTGCAACAGAGCCGTCAAATATCTGAAGGATACCCTGTGAGCCGTCAAGAGTTGCAGAGCCTTTGACTGTTGAAGTATCAAACACTTGCTTAACGGGTTCGGGGACATCTGCCTCGGAGGGATCCTTGTAAGCAAACTGCAATTCGGAGAACTGAATAAGGTCATATCCCCAAGGGTCAGTTCCGTTGTTTGCGGTCACTTCAAATTTGTAGTATGAATAAGGAACATCATTTTCAAATGTGAAAGGATACAGAGTGCTTCTGTCGGGAAGGTCAACGTCTGCCTTTTCGTCAAGAAGTACCCATGTTGAGCCGTCATCGGAGCCGTAGAATTTAAAATCCTTGGGATCGCGTGCTTCTGCATCTGCACCCGAGCCGATGATGTAGGTGTTAACAACTGCAGGGCTTTGGAGCTTAACACTTACCCAAACAGAGCCTGAATAAGATGTGCAAAGCTTGGTGGCAAGGTTTCCGTCAAAGAGAGCGTTAAGTCCCTCGGAAGGATTTGAAACATCGGAGCCCTTGATGCTTGATGTATCGACCTTGATCTCATCCTCAGATTCATCCGATTCCTCACCCGATGATTTGATAAGCTTCCACTCAGACATATGAGTGATGTCAAGATTTACGTCGTCAGTGCTGTTGTAGCAGATATCTCCAAGCTTATAGTAGGAGTATTCCGTTGTGTTTTCTATTTTATAGGTATTGGTCTGGAAGAAGTTTTCAAAGTCCTCATCCTCTCTGGTATCAAGCAAGGTCCAATCCGTACCGTTATTGGAGCCGTAAAGCTTCCAGCTCTTTGGGTCTCTCTTGTGGTGATCGTTACATACACTGATCTGATATGTATTCACTGCAAGGGGAGTTTCAAGCTTAACGGATACCCAAATACCCTCACCGCCTGTGGCGATCCATTTTGTTGAGGTTGAGCCGTCAAAAAGGTTAGCCTTAACTTCGCCGGAGGTGAAATCTGCAGTACCGTCATAGGAAACTACTTTTCCTACAACTGCGCTTTCGTCAACCTTACCGTCGCCGCCGTCATCATATGCTTCGGTAAACAGATCAAGGTTAGAAAACTGAGTAAGACTTCCGCCGCCGTTTGCGGTGATATCAAGCTTATACCACTTGTAGGAGGTCTTGTTGTCGAATCCGAAGGTCTTTGTTTGCTGACGCGCGGAGAAAGTGATTCCTTCTCTTACGTCGAGCTTGACCCAGGTGTTACCGTCCTTGGAACCGTAAAGAGTCCAGTTTTTAGGGTCGCGGGAGGGCTCGTCATTTGCAGAAGCAATGGAGTATGAGCGTACAACCGCACTTTTTTCAAGAGCAAATGAAACGTAGATCTTTGAACCGGTTGAAAGGAATTTACTTCCTGTTTTTCCGTCAAAAAGATTATACTTACATTCGCTTCCAAGGTAGTCATCCGAGCCCTCGATGGTTTCGTAAAGAACCGAAAGTCCCTTACCGCCGCCTGTGGGAGAATCAACCTTGATTACGTTTGAAAGATACCCGTCTTCGAGAGTGGAAGAAAGGAAAGAGTCATTTCCGTCTTCAAAGGATGTCTCGAAAAGTACCTTGTCTTCTATCTTTTCCTCGCCAAAAGACAGAAGCGAGCCCGTTGATTGTGCAAGACTCGTGGACATCATTAATAATGCCAAGGTCATAGATAGCACTTTTTTTAAGTTTCTGTTCATATTTTCCTCCTTAAAAATTTTATCGATGCGTAATAACGCATAAAGTACAGTTTGAATTAAGCCTTTGCCACGGAGCCGAATATTCTCATTTTTTCTTCAGTGGTACGCTTTACAGCCTCGCACATATTGGGAATGAGATCCGTCATGGCAGATCCCTCGCGGTATGTGTCTACAGCGGCTTTTGCAGCGGCTTTATTGATATCGGTAAAGATGTTGACCTTGCTGATGCCTTTTTCGATACAGTCCTTGAATTGCTTGTCGGAAAGTCCCGAGCCGCCGTGAAGAACAAGTGGGATATTTACCTGAGCTTTGATCTTCTCGAGAAGCTCAAGATCAAGGCAGGGCTTTTTAAGGTAGGGGCCGTGTACTGTTCCGATGGATACGGCAAGCGCATCGACCTTTGATTTTTCCGCAAATTCAAGGGCAAGAGTGGGGTCTGTGAGAAATCCCTCGTCATCTCCCGTTCCAACGTGTCCGAGCTCCGCTTCAACGGTTACTCCTTTTTTGTGAGCATATTCTGTAAGCTCTGTAACCTCTCTAAGGTTTTCTTCAAAGCTTCTGTCAGAGCGG
This sequence comes from Eubacteriales bacterium, assembly GCA_045629725.1. GTDB lineage: Bacteria > Bacillota > Clostridia > Oscillospirales > CAG-272 > SIG714. The sequence continues at coordinate 19,877 of JAZQRT010000002.1, forward strand.
TCATACATTACGGATGAAAATCCAAGCTCGATAGCTTTTATGGTTGTGTCAAAGGTTGTTCCGTGGTCGAAATGAAGAACAACGGGAACCGAGGCTCTTTTTGCCATGGGGAGAAGGAGATATGATAATTCCTCAAGTGCTCCAAAGGGAAGCAGAACCTCTGCCGTACCTACGATCACGGGTGATCTGAGGGCTTCGGCTGCTGCGAAAACGCCTGTTGCGAGCTCTAAGTTTATGGTGTTGAAAAGTCCGACTGCATATTTTTCTTTTGCGGCGGGGATAAGTACGTCATTTAAGTTTACGAGCATGATATTTCTCCTTTATTGTTTATGTAAAATCTTTTTCATCAGTTATTCCGATTCGGCGAAGGGTATCTGAAAAACTTTTTATTCCTGCTGATGCTCCGCGTTCCTCTATACAGCAAGCAGAAACCAAAGAGGCAAGCTTTGCCGAGCGCTCATAGCTCCAGCCCTTTGCTATACCGTATAAAAATCCCGAGCAGAACGCATCTCCCGCACCTGTTGTATCAACGACATTATCACACTCACATATGGGCTGATAAAATCTCTCATTTCTTGATTTGCAAATAAGTGCGCCTTCTTTGCCGAGCTTGATAACAACGCTTTTGCAACCATGGTCGAAGAAGAAATCTGCCATTTTTTCAGGATCCGTTTGACCTGAAAACGCAGCGGCTTCTTCTCGGCTTGGCATGAAAAGATCGGTCATGGGAAGTGCTTCTTCTATCTTTGGAAGCCATACACCGTCCTTGTCCCAGGCAGTGTCCATAACTGTCATTTTACCAAGAGATTTTGCGTATCGGAAGAAATCTGCAAGTATCTTTCCTTCAAAGGAGGGAATGATCATTTCACCTGCAACAAATACAATATCAGCTTCTTTTACAAGCTCATCGGAGATATGCTCTCTTGTGTATTTTGCGGCAGATCCCGGGTAATAAAGAAACGATCTTTCTCCGGTGGAATTAATAAGCACAACAGAAACTGTTGTTGCAACGTCTTTGTCTTTGATGACACCGTTTGTCGGGAGTCCTTCTTCTTCAAAATAGTCAAGAAGCATCCTTCCAAAAGGATCATCGCCGATAAGACAGGACAAAGTGACCTCTGCACCCAGCTTGTGAAGATCAAGAGCAGCATTAACAGCACAACCGCCGGGAAGTGCGCGAACACCTTCAACACCCTGCAGTACACCTGCGGGAGGAAGTGAATCAACAGGATGCATCAACACATCCACAGTAACGCTTCCAAGTGATAGAATTTTTTTCACCTTATATTTTCCTTTCTGATGTGAATTAAAGTAATCAACAATCTGTGGGGGAACCATAACGCAAATTGCAATTATATTACTTTTATTTTGTGATTAAAGCCTTAATATTGGGCATTTCGGTGTGTATCCGGGGAGCCGTTAACATAATGTGACACAACTCATTTGCTTTTATTGTATAATTTGTCATACCGGCTCTACTGTCTCCATGTACATCCTCAACGTAAAGATCAATGCTTGATATCATATTGTGTAGCATTATATCCGCAAAAAATCCTTCCAAATCATTTAGGCGACCGGTCTGTATTGCCAACAAATCTTGTTGCCCAAAACCAATACCACTGTATATATCATAGCACTCATTACTCAATGGATTATCCGTAATTTCATAAACAAGATAATCTCCCGCCGAAAGATCACACAGATTCATTTTCTTCAAATGAGTTTGTGATAGATTCGAACTGAATTTTAGTCCAAATTTATATTCGACAGATTTGAGTACCATATCATATGCAAAATTTTGCACCTCATCTATGTTGTATTTTTTGTTGAAATTAAACTTTCCATAAATCCAAGTGTGTGCCATATTTTTACCCCGTGTAAGATACAGATGTACAGCACATTATCATGCTGAGAGTAAATAATATCGATAAATTGCGTTTGATTTTTTTTATTTTGGTTTTCCTCAATAATTTATTAATTGTCTCTATGTTTTAGTGTAACATATAATAAACATTTCGTCAATATTGTTTTAACGGAAAATATATAAATTTCTCCACTTGGTCTTGATTTTTTTTCGATTTAGATATATAATATACTCAGTACAAAACAGGAGTTAGAAATGAGAACCGTGATAATTGAGAAGGCAAGCCAATCCCCATTTTTAAAAGCTGAGATAATCGAAAGTGAAAAGCTTGTTTTTTGTTCTGAATTCAGAGAGTATTGCCGTGAAAACCGATGCGGGAAATACGGAGTGAACTATTCCTGTCCTCCTGATTGCGGTACCTTTGAAGAAATGAAGGAAAGGGCACTTAAATATAAAAACACGCTCGTGCTTCAAAGTTCATGGAAGATCGAAGATTTTACAGCGACCGATAAAATAGACAAAGCTAAAAAGGAACACAACGGCGCTACTCTACGTCTTGTGAAGGAACTTCGGGAAATGGGATTTTCGGGAATTATGGCAGGGGCAAGTAATTGCAACCTATGTCCTGTGTGCGAGAGAGAAAAAAGCGCTTCCTGTAAATTTCCCGAGCTTAGTTTTTCCTGCCTTTCCGCTTATTGCATAAACGTTGCTGCTCTTGCCGGAGAGTGCGGAATGGATTATCAATACAAAGACGGTATGCTTTCATTTTTCAGTGCATATTTTTTCAATTTATAAAGTTATGTGGAGGTTGTTATGAAAAATTCCAGTAAATATTATAAAAACACTGATTGTGAATATTTCCCCTGCCATAAGGTGACGGGTGAGTTTTTCAATTGTATGTTTTGCTGTTGTCCCCTTTATCCGCTTGGAGATAAATGCGGAGGAAATTTTGTGTATCTTGAAATGGGTATCAAGGACTGCTCAAACTGTACCGTTCCTCACAGAGAGGGAGGATATGATTACATACAGTCCAAGCTTCGCGAGGTCTCGGAAATGGCGAAGAACAACAGAGAGAAAAAATAAAAAACGATAGATAAAACACCTTGCGAACCTTGAATGGAAAGCAGGGTGTTTTTATGATTTTATATAAATTTAAAGTTTTCAATTTCCGCAAGGAAATATGTGACGGCAAGCAGGTCTGCCGCGCCTCCCGAAGAGAGATTTCTCTTTATGAATTCAATGTCCATGAGCTCGACATCGGAATTATCGGGAATTCCTTCGGACAATAATTTTTTTGCATAATTTTGTACAAACTTCAGTCCGTCCTCGCCGCCGCGGGAGTAAACGTTTGTATCGTAAATACAGGCAATAAGATTGAGGAGTGCAAAAACTCCGGAATCATTTTTGCTTTTTCCCTTAGCAAGTGCCTTTTTATATGCAGGTAGCGAAATATTTTTGACTGATGGAAAGCCTTCGGCAACCTCTCCGCGTATTCCCCGTATACCCTTTTCAAGATAAAGTCTTCCGCCTGCTGTTGCCCCATCGATTTCGGCAAAATCGCGCTTGGTGGATTCTTTAACAAGCAGGGCACATTCTTTGAGTATTTTGTCGGTTTCGGAGCGGGGATTTTCGGCGCTCCAAAGTCTGCCTACAGCACATAAAAGTACGCCCATTGAATATACCATGCCTTTGTGGGTATTGATTCCATTGGTGGCGAGGTACATGTTTTTTTCCCCTTCTATTCCTGCAGTTCTCAGCTTTTGAAAGGTATCGTCATGAGATGCCCCGCGGCTTTCAATACCTATAGCTACAGCTTTTTGGAAATAGGGTAAAAGTGACTCTGCGCTTTTTATAAAGGTTTCAATATCCATGTCCTTATGACTGCCGCTGTTATTTGAGTCAACAAGTCCGGGCTTCGGTGTTGTAATAACCTCGGCTATAAGACAATCCCTTGCAAGAGAAGAAATAAGATCGCTATCAAGCAGGGTAAAATGCTCGGTTATGATCTTTGTTGTTTTTTCCTGAAGCTCACTGACGCTGTGGGCTCTGCTTGCGGAGCAATATCTGCCCGTTTTTCCGCAAATAAGACACCTGCGTTCGGTTCCTCTTTCAAGCTTTTTTTTGTTGTATAAAACGTCCATGTCAAAAAGACGCCCAAGAGAACAGGAGTCTTCAATTTCCGTGCAAATATCCTTGAGCTCTGAGGACGGTGCTTCAACCGAGTAATAGGCAACGGGACCGCATATATTATATTCCACTTGCTTTTTAAGAACGGGATATTCTCTCAGTGCCTTGTCAAGATAATAAAGTCCCTGGCGAAACGCCCTTTCAATTTTTGGAGAGGTTTTTTCGGGACCTGCGATATTCATAGTAAAGCAGATGAGCGGACAAGGGTATTCCCTTTGTAATATTGCCTGATGACGTGCACGTTCTTCACGGGCGTCAAGAAGCTGTGCTAAAGTGATTTCCATGTTTTTGTATAACCTGAGCCGTAGGCTTTAATTATATAATATTGCCCGTTGTGAGCTCTGTTTGTTTTCTTTGCTGATTATCAAGGAATTCAAGGTTCTTTTCGGCATCCTTACCTACGCAACCAACGAGAAGGTATTTTCTGTGGATCCTGTCGTAGATAAAGTGGTTGAGAAGATGGAAGTTTTCGATAAGTCCCGTTCTTGAAACGTGCATACGAGGACCTGTACAAGGCTCGATCCTGTCGCCGATGGAAATATGAGCATTGTCAACGTAATCAACGGGCAGGTCATCTGCAATAAGCTGCTTTACCTTTGCTTCAATTTCAAGAATATCAAAGTCGGGCTTTCTTTCGGGGAACTCAATAACGAAGCCGTGCTTAACGTCACCGTGGCTGAGTCTGTCAAGATCCTCCTTTGAGAAAAAGATCTCGCAAAGGTCCTCGGCAGTATGAGCCATAAGACGGTAGGGCAGGGATGCATAAACAACTTTTTTGATCTCATCAGGTTCGGGTCCGAAAAGATTCGGACGGGCAATAAGTATCTGCTCACCTGCGCCGATAAGAAGGTTTGCGTTGAATCCAAGGTAGGGATATACAAGGTCAAAATGTTCAACGATAACTCGCTTACCGTTTGCAAGTGCCTCGCAAATAGCATCTGCAAGAACGCTCATCTGTGTAAAGCCGTTTTCAAAACGGATATCGACGTGATATGTATGGGGGGAGAAAAATCTGAATCCGCTTCCGTCCTGTTCAAGAAGGGGAAGGGGGCGGACATAAACTCCGTCATCGTCGTTTGTAAGCTCAAGACCGGGGAACATTCCGCGGATAAGAGCGCTCTTACCCGAGCCTGCTTCTCCTATAATACCGATCAATTTGTCAAAGGGTGAAAGATAAAGCTGAGCGAGCTGCATGCCGAGAGCGTACATACGAGCGTGTCCTCTGGGAGCAAAGTAACTGCTCAAAATATGGTTTTTCTGAAATTCCTGCATGTTGACCTCCAAGTTTATTGTTATATGAGTTTATTGTTTTTTAGATAATCTATAGTGGTTTGAGGTAGCAAGGACGAAAGGCTCTTTGTTTCGCCTGATTTGATAAGCGCCCTTACACGGCTTGCGCTGATAGCGTCACCGTCCGAGATTTTTCTTTCGATCTCATGAAGCTCGATGCCTCTTTTGGGAAGTGCCCCTTTAAGCGCTTCATTGTATTTTTCAGTCATTGGAGAGTGGGGCTCCGTTCCAACGTAACGCCGCTTGATACAAAGTCTTGGAACAAAATATTCAGTGAATATTTCAATATCCATATCACAAGCAACCTTGTCTGCAAGATCGCGATCCTTGAGGAAATAAGTTGGGAAGGTTGCTGAGGAGATGAGATACGGACCTGTTTCGAGAACTGTGACGTTTTCAAGGTCTTTTGTACCGAGCTTTACCATTTCCAATCTGTCACGGGAAGAAAATCCGCTACCTTCCTCGGAAAGCACAAAAACATATACTCTGTCACACTCGCAGGATGCTTTCTCAACGAGATATCTGTGTCCGAGGGTAAAGGGATTACAGTTCATAACGAGAGCTCCCGTAATACCATTTGGATCTCCTTCTGGGAGCATATTTATAAAATCCGAAATTCCGCCTTTTTTGTTTTCCATGAAAAGGACGTTATCCGTTTCAATTATCGGGTAAAAGAACAGGGAAGAAAAGACGAATTTGTTTGAGGGCTTAGTATAAATAAAGAGATGGCGGTATCCTTTTTCAAAGGCATCGCGCCTTAGCTCTGTGATGATAGCAGAAAGAAGGTCCTCTCCTTGATGCTCGGGGTGTACTGCCAGATATTTGAGAATGCTTCCGTCACGGGCACCTGTTGCAGCAAGATCATCGCCGTCCCACATCAGCGCGGTGTACTCGGCAGGAGAGGATTCCGCAAGTCCTGTGGCAGACATAAGCCTTTTCCATTTATCAAGTTTTGAGCCTCTCAGACTCGTTACAAGTTCAATATACATAAATAATCCACCGAATATTGTAATCACTTAATTTATTATACAACATTTTTTTTGATTTGAAAAGAGAAAATGTGATTTTTTTTCAAAAACAGTTGCAAAATTTTTTTTTTAGTGATACAATGTATTTTGGTAAGGTCCATTTACAGAAAAATTATACCGAAAGGAGCTGTTTTACGGTGAACATTTTAAAACAGGCATCTGCAGGAACAATGGAGTCTAGCGATGCCTACGTAGAAATTGAGTCAAAGGAAGATGGGCTTGAGGTACATATCGAGTCCGTTGTAGAAAAGCAGTTTGGTGACAAGATCGAAGCAACCGTGCGCGATGTACTTGCACAGTGCGGCGTTGAAAACGCATATATCAGGGTTGTGGACAGAGGTGCTCTTGAATGTGTGATAAGAGCACGAGTGGAGACCGCAATATATAGAGGCGGAGGTATGGCATAATGCGACGCAGTTTACTGTTTTTGCCGGGTAATAATCCCAATATGCTTATAAATGCCGACTATCTCGGTTCAGACGCAGTTATATTCGACCTTGAGGATGCTGTATCTCCCGCTGAAAAGGATTCGGCAAGAATTCTTGTCAGAAACACCATGAGATATATGTCCCTTGGATGTGAAAAGATCGTTCGTATAAACTCTGTTGATACTGCTTATTGGAAGGCGGACCTTCGTGCTGTCATGCCGGAGCGTCCAAGTCTTATACTTCTTCCAAAGGTAAACTCAACTGCCGATGTTTTGGAGGTTGATTCCTTTATGACGAGTGTTGAAGCAGAGCTTGGATTTGAAAAAGGAACCGTTGGAATAATGCCCCTTATAGAAACGGCTCTCGGTGTTGAGAACTCGTTCTCTATTGCAAGCTGCTCAGACAGAGTAAAGGCACTGTTCCTTGGAGCAGAGGACTTGACGGCAGACCTTCAATGTAAGCGTACAAAGGAAGGCAGAGAGATCGAGTATGCCCGTACACGTCTTGTGGTTGCGGCACGCGCAGCAGGAGTTGATGTGTACGATACACCCTTCACGGATGTTAATGACGACGAGGGAATCGTTGTTGATGCAAGGCTTGCAAAGAGCTTCGGCTTCACAGGAAAGGCATCTATTTCTCCCCGTCACGTAGACGTAATAAACGAGGTGTTCAGTCCCACAATGGCAGAGATTGACTATGCCTATGACGTGCTGGATGCTATCGCACTTGCAAAGAAGCAGGGCAAGGGGGCTATCTCTCTTAACGGAAAGATGATCGATGCTCCCATCGTTGCAAGAGCGGAAAGAACGATTGCCATGGCAAAGGCTCTCGGTATGGAGAGGAGGGAAGACTGTGAAGAATAAGATAGTAAGATCCCTTAAGGAAGCGGTTGCGCTTGTCGGGCTTAAAGAGGGAATGACAGTTTCCTTCCATCATCATCTTCGTAACGGAGACTATGTTCTCAATATGGTAATGGAGGAGATAGCCGCAAGCGGTGTCAAGGATATAAGAGTCAATGCAAGCTCCCTTTTTGATACACACGCGCCCCTGCTTGACCATATAAAAAACGGAGTTGTAACGGGTGTTGCGGCTGACTATATAGGCGCAGGTCTTGGACGAGCATTTTCAGAGGGTGCGCTTTCAACTCCCATTCAGTTCTATACCCACGGAGGACGCCCCTATAATATTTCCTCGGGCAGAACTCCGATAGATGTTGCTTTCATAGCAGCACCAACCTCGGATACAATGGGTAACTGTACGGGTAAATACGGTAAATCCGCATGCGGAAGCCTTGGATATGCCTTTGCGGATGCCATGTACGCCAAAAAAGTAGTTGTAATTACAGATAACCTTGTTCCGTATCCTCTTGCCGATTTTTCAATATCGGAGGATTACGTTGACTACGTTGTTGAGGTCGATGCAATTGGTAACCCCAAGGGTATCGTGTCAGGAACAACAAAGATCACTCGTGACCCTGTGGGACTTGTTATGGCATCCCATGCGGTAAAGGTGATTGAAGCATCGGGACTTCTGAAGGACGGATTTTCATTCCAGACAGGAGCTGGAGGTGCATCACTTGCGGCGGCTAAATTCCTAAAGGATATCATGGTTGAAAAGAAGATTCAGGGAAGCTTTGGTCTTGGCGGTATCACGGGATATATGGTAGATATGCTCAGGGCCGGTTGCTTCAAAACACTTCTTGATGTTCAGTGCTTTGATCTTACAGCAGTTGATTCGATAAGAGAGGATCCCCGTCACCGTGAGATATCCTCAATGCAGTATGCTTCTCCCGGAAGCAAGAGCGCCGCGGTGGACAGCCTTGACGTTGTAATTCTCGGAGCAACAGAAATAGATACGGATTTCAATGTAAACGTACATACGGATTCTAACGGTTATATCATGGGTGGCTCGGGCGGCCACAGTGACACGGCGGCAGGTGCGAAGATCTCAATGATCGTTGCTCCCATGTTCCGTGCAAGATTGCCCATAGTTACCGATAAGGTAACGTGTATATCCACACCCGGAGAAAATATTGACGTGCTTGTAACACAGGGCGGAATTGCAGTTAATCCCAGACGTCCCGAGCTAAGAAGCCGTCTTGCAGATGCAGGTCTTCCCGTGATGGATATTATGGAACTCAAGGAAAAAACGGAGCGCATTACAGGCAAGCCCAATAAGCTTGAAAAAGGCGACCGTGTAGTTGCTGAGGTTATCGGAAGAAACGGTGACCTTTGCGACAGAATATATAACGTACCTAAAAAATAATTATAAGGAGAAATTAAAGTGAGAGAAATTAATGCAGCAGTAATCACCGAAACAGTAAAGAAATTGTGCATTGACGCAAACTGTCATCTTTCAGGTGATATCAAACAGTGTATCAGAGATTGCCACGCATGTGAGCCGTGGCAGGGCGCAAAGGAGATCCTTGAGCGCATTATTGAAAATTTCGAGATCTCGGATGAGATCAACCAGCCCGTATGTCAGGATACAGGTGTAGCGTGCGTATTCCTCAAGGTAGGACAGGACGTTCACGTAAACGGAAACATCACCGATGCTGTAAACGAGGGTGTAAGACAGGGTTACGGCGAGGGCTATCTCCGCAAGAGCGTAGTTCGCGATCCTCTCAACAGAGTAAATACAGGTGACAATACACCTGCTATGATCTATTATGATATCGTTCCCGGCGATAAGATTGAAATTACAGTGGCTCCCAAGGGCTTCGGAAGCGAAAACATGAGCCGTACAGCAATGCTTCGTCCCTCTGACGGAGTTGAAGGCGTAAAGGAATTTGTTTGCAAGGCAGTTGAGGAAGCAGGTCCTAACCCCTGTCCTCCCATTGTTGTAGGTGTTGGTATCGGCGGTACCTTTGATAAGGCTGCATATCTTTCCAAGTGTGCGCTTCTCCGTCCTGTTGATCAGCGTAACAGCGACCCCTTCTACAAGGATCTTGAAGAGGAGCTTCTTGAAAAGATCAATGCTCTCGGTATCGGTCCTCAGGGATTTGGCGGAAAGACAACAGCACTTGCAGTTAACATAGAAACGTTCCCCACACATATTGCAGGCTTACCCGTTGCGGTAAATATAAACTGCCATGTTACAAGGCATAAGACGGAGGTTATCTAATGGCTATTTCAATTAAAGCACCACTTACAAACGAGGCGGCAAGAGCTCTTCGTGCAGGAGACAGCTGTCTTATTTCCGGAGTTATCTATACTGCACGTGACGCAGCACACAAAAGACTTTGTGAGCTCGTTGCTAAGGGAGAGGCACTTCCCATCGAGATTAAGGATAACATTATTTACTTTGTAGGTCCTACACCCGCAAAGCCCGGACAGGCTATCGGTTCTGCAGGTCCCACAACATCATACCGTATGGACGCATACAGCCCTACACTCATTGAGCTTGGCCTTACAGGTATGATCGGAAAGGGTAAGAGAAGCCCCGAGGTTATTGAGTCTATGAAGAAGCACGGCGCTGTTTATTTCGGTGCTATCGGCGGATGCGGTGCGCTTCTCAGCAAGTGTATCAAAAAAGCAGAGGTAGTTGCATATGACGATCTCGGTGCTGAGGCTATCCGCCGTCTTGAGGTTGAGGATTTCCCTGCGATCGTTGTAATTGATTCTCTCGGCAATAACCTTTATGAAAGCGGAAGAGCAGAATATCTTGCAAGTCAAGAGGACAAATAATCAATCATTCAATAACAATTTGCAGAAGCATCTGTGAAAAAAATATATGAGGTGTTTACTATGGAAGGAAACAAAAAAAAGGTATTGGTAATAGGCGTTATCGGTGCTGACGTTCATGCAGTTGGCAATAAGATTTTATATCACGCCTTTACACAAGCAGGATTCGACGTTGTAAATCTCGGTGTAATGGTTGCACAAGAAGAATATATTGCAGCAGCCATTGAGTCAAATGCAGATGCGATCGTTGTTTCTTCGCTTTATGGACAGGGAGAGCTTGACTGCCGCGGACTTCGTGAGAAGTGTGACGAGGCAGGACTCAAGGGTATTCCTCTTGTTGTAGGCGGCAACATCGTAATTGGTAAGCAGAAGTTTGAAGAGGTTGAGGAGCGTTTCAAGGCTATGGGCTTTGACCGCGCATTCCCTCCCGGAACAACACCCGAGACCACGATAGAGGCTCTCCGTGAACTCTTGCACATGGATGGTAGCGATACATGAAAAACATATTGCTGATTGATTTCGGCAGTACATATACAAAACTTACCGCGGTAGATGTTGAAGGGGAGAGGGTGCTGGGCACTGCCGCTTCATTTACCACGGTTGAAACGGACATTAACGAGGGACTCCGTGCTGCTCTTGCACTCCTTGAGGAAAAGACGGGTGTAATAGAGTATGAGGCAAGGTATGCCTGTTCCTCTGCTGCAGGCGGATTGCGTATGATAACCAGTGGACTTGTACCCGAGCTGACAGGCGAAGCAGCAAAGCTTGCAAGCCTTGGCGCAGGTGCAAAGGTGGTTGGAATATACGCTTTCCAGCTTACTGAGGATGATCTTGAAGATATAAAGTCATCTCGGCCGGATATATTCCTTCTCGTTGGAGGAACAGATGGCGGAAATACAGAGTGTATTCTCCATAATGCAAGGATGATCGCAAAGCTTGAACCAAGCTTTCCCATCATTATTGCAGGTAACCGTACGGCGGCAAGGGAATGTGAAAGGATACTTTCAGGCCACGAGGTCTACGTATGTCCGAACGTAATGCCAAAATTCGGCACACTTAATATTGAACCTACACAGAAGAAAATAAGAGAGATCTTTCTTGGCAAGATAGTTGAGGCAAAGGGACTCAGCCGTGCCACGGAGCAGCTTTCGGATATCATGATGCCCACCCCCTCTGCGGTCCTTGCAGCAATGGAGCTTCTTTCGGAGGGGTGCTCGGAGGAAATGGGAATCGGAGATCTTGTTGCTGTGGACGTAGGAGGCGCAACCACCGATATATATTCTATTGCAGACGGTATGCCCGAGCATATGAATACGGTGTATAAGGGACTTCCCGAGCCCCACGCAAAGAGAACCGTTGAGGGCGATATCGGAATGAGATACAGCATCAGGGGTATTCTGGAGGCAGTTGGTGTAGAAAGGATATGTCAGCTTTCGGGACTTTCCGAGGAAAGGGTTGAAGAGCTTGTCACGATGCTCCGAGAAAATCCGAATATGGTGCCAAAAAATGATCCGGAGCTGGAGGCGCTTGACTTTGCCCTTGCTTCGTCCGCAATAGATGAGGCAGTGACACGTCATGCGGGTTCAATTTACGAAACTTATACAATGATGGGACAGACCTTTGTGCAAGAAGGAAAGAACCTTACAAAGGTCAAGCAGATAGTTGTAACAGGCGGAAGCTTGATACATGCAAAGAAGACGGTAGAGATAGCATCCCATGCTCTTTACTCGCCTATGCATCCCAATTCACTTAAGCCGAAAGAAGCAGGAGTTTGGGTGGATAAAAAATATATACTTGCCGCAATGGGACTGCTTTCGTCCTATTATCCCGCGGCAGCACTCAGAATTATGAAGAAGGAGTTAGACTATTATGGATATTCAGAATAAGCGTTTAAGCGATGAAGCTTTTTATAAACAGCGTGAAGAAGTTTTGACTCAGTGGCATACAGGTAAGGACGTTGATCTTGAGGAGGCTGTTGCATACCATAAGGCAATGCCCGAGAACAGAAAGTTCTCAAAGAAGCTTATTGAAGCAAAAAACAACAAGCGTACACTTGTACAGCCCAGAGCAGGTGTTCCCGTAATCGAAGAACACATCAAGCTCATGCAGTTCCTTGAGGAAAAGGGCGGAGCAGACCTTCTTCCTTCAACCATCGACAGTTATACACGTCAGAACAGATATGAGGAAGCGGAGAACGGAATCTCCGAGTCCATTCGTCTTGGACGTGCAATGCTCAACGGATTTCCCGCAGTAAACCACGGTGTTGCAAACTGCCGTAAGGTTATCGAGAGCGTAAACGTTCCCATGCAGGTTCGTCACGGAACACCCGATGCAAGACTTCTTACAGAGATCACTCTTGCAGGCGGATACACAAGCTACGAGGGCGGCGGTATCTCCTACAACCTTCCTTACTGTAAGAACATTCCCATGGAGCGTACGATCCGTGACTGGCAGTACACAGACCGTCTTGTAGGTATCTACGAGGAAATGGGCGTTTCCATCAACCGCGAACCCTTCGGACCTCTCACGGGTACACTTGTTCCTCCCTGTATCTCTCACTCAGTTGCAGTGATCGTGGCGCTTCTTGCAGCAGAGCAGGGTGTTAAGAATATCACAGTTGGATACGGTCAGTGCGGTAACCTCATTCAGGACGTTGCTGCTATCAGAACACTTGAGTCCCTTACAGACGAGTACCTCAAGAAGTACGGATACGATGACGTAGTAGTTACAACAGTTCTCCATCAGTGGATGGGCGGTTTCCCTGCAGACGAGGCTATGGCATTCGGTGTTATCTCCTTTGGTAGCGTAATTGCAGGTCTTTCAAAGGCGACAAAGGTTATCGTAAAGACACCTCACGAGGCAGTGGGTATTCCTACAATGGAAGCAAATGCAGAGGGACTTCGTTGCACAAAACAGGTTGTTAATATGCTTTATGACCAGACTCTCACAGATAAGAGTCTTGATGCAGAGCAGGAGATCATCTGTCAGGAAACACGTGCCATTGTTGACAAGTGCTTCGAGCTTGGTGCAGGCGATATCGCTCTCGGCGCAGTTCGCGGAGTACAGGCAGGCGTTATCGATGTACCTTTCGCTCCCTGCCGTGCAAACGCAGGACTTATGCTTCCTTGCCGTGATAACAACGGTGCGGTTCGTATTCTTGAGCCCGGTAACCTTCCTTTCTCCAAGGATATCCTTGATTTCCACAAGCAGAAGATCGAGGAGCGTGCGGCATACGAAAAGCGTAAGGCATCCTTCCAGATGGTAGTTGACGACGTTTACTCTATCGGCAAGGGAAGACTTGTAGGACGTCCCAGATATTAATTTGACTTTGATATAAAAGTATAGGAGAATATATAATTATGAAAATAGTAAATGTTGTTTGTTCAGCAGGACGTACAGGCTTTTATTTTGATGACCAGCGTGCAATCAAGCGCGGTGCAGGTCATGACGGTACATTCTACGTTGGCGAGCCTGTAACAGAGGGCTTCCGTGCAGTACGTCAGGCAGGTGAATCTATTTCCGTAATGCTCATTCTTGAAGACGGACAGGTTGCATACGGTGACTGTGCGGCAGTTCAGTATTCAGGAGCAGGCGGACGTGATCCTCTTTTCCTTGCTGAGGAGTTCATTCCGATCATTGACAAGTACATCAAGCCCGAGCTTGTTGGACGTGAAGCGGACGATTTCCGCGGACTTGCTAAGATGATGGAAGCAATTCAGGTTGACGGCAAGCGTCTTCATACAGCTATCAGATACGGTGTTTCTCAAGCACTTCTTGATGCAGTTGCAAAGGCAACAGGCAGACTTATGTGTGAGGTCGTTGCTGACGAATACGGATGCACAGTTTCCGAAACTCCCGTGCCGATATTCACACAGTCAGGAGATGCTCGTTACGATAACGCAGATAAAATGATCATCAAGGGAGCACAGGTTCTTCCTCATGCTCTTATCAACCACGTTGAAACAAAGCTTGGTAAAAACGGTGAGATCCTTGCTGAATACGTTGCATGGCTCCGCGACCGTATCCTTAAGTTCCGTGCAACTGAGGACTACGCTCCCGTAATGCACATTGATACCTATGGAACTATCGGTGCAGTTTGGGGCAACAACAACTATAAGGCAATGGCTGATTATATCGAAAAGCTCGGCGAGATCGCAAAGCCCTTCAAGCTTCGTATCGAAGGTCCTATGGACTGCGATAGCACAAGAGAAGCTCAGATCGAGGCTCTTGCAGGTCTTACAGCAGAGCTTGATGCACGCGGATGCGATGTAGAGCTCGTTGCTGACGAGTGGTGTAACACTCTTGAGGATATCAAGCTCTTCGCTGACAATAAGGCAGGACATATGATCCAGATCAAGACTCCCGACCTTGGCGGTGTAAACAACACAATAGAAGCAGTTCTTTACTGCAAGGAAAAGGGAATCGGCGCATATCAGGGCGGTACATGTAACGAAACAGACCGTTCCGCACACGTTTGCGTACATTGCGCTATGGCTACACAGCCCACACAGATTCTTGCAAAGCCCGGTATGGGTGTTGACGAAGGCTATATGCTCGTTTTCAATGAAATGAGCCGTATCATGGCACTTCGCAAGGCAAAGAAGGCGTAATTTCAAATAAAATGAGAGAGTACCATTGTGTTATGGTAAAATACAGAATAGTATAATAACGAAAAAGCGTCTTACGCCAAACGGTGTAGGACGCTTTTTACCTTAACTATTGTAACAGAACAATATTCTCACCAAATTGTAGATGGGCCGTTTAATATTCAAGGGGTGGTCAAAGCCGATGTTGTATTCAATTAGTAAGATTAAAAAGGAAAATCCTATCGATGCACTTAAAAATGAAAATATATGAAACTTGAAAGGTTAAAAATAAATTTTTAAAAATTTGTAAAGCCTCTTTACATTTAAGAAAATATATGATATAATGAATTATCTAAAAATATAAGAGAGGTTATACAATCATGAAAAGAAGATCATTGACATTCAGCCTTGTTGCGATGCTTTGTTTGGTTGCTCTTGTTTTACCTGCGTGTACACCCGAAACTCCGGCAACAACACCTGCAGGAACAACACCTGTGGAAACATCACCTGCAACTTCAACTCCTGATGCAACAGTAACACCTGAAGTTACACCTACTCCCACTGAACCAGATGAACCTTACGTTTTCCCCGCTGACGGTGTTCTTAAGGCTCTTGAGGATGGAAAAGCTCCCGGTATGCCCGACGGACGTAACCCCGCACTTTCAGGGGACAAGATCGTTGTTTTCTTTGAATATGCATTCAGAAAAGCAGGTCTTGAGCTTAGCGCAGATACAGAGATAAACTATACCATTACCAAGTCAGGTGAATCACCTGTAACAGGCACTGCAAAGCTTGATACATCTGTTCCGGAAATTAAAAATGAGTACGGATACATCGGTGTATGCTTTGATACAGGATTTACATTTGATAAGTTTAATAAAGCAACACTTGAGTTTTCATTCAAGGATGCTTCAGGCAAGGAATATACTGTAAAGAATCAGACAGTATACAAGGGTCTTTCATATCTTGGTCTTGATGCATCTGCATTTGACGAGTATCTCGGCGGCACAGTAAAAACTGTTGTTGGAAAGCAGAAGATCACACAGACAGCTACTATAAACGGAACAGACTTTACATTTACGATCTATCTTTCAAGATGGGCAGGAAAGACAAAGGCAAAACAGATCATTACTTGTTCAAGACTTTTCTGGCAGACATATCCCAGAATGTACGCTCGTTTCGGAGCTGCGGGTAACAGCCCCACAAATGTTGGTCTTACAATTGAAAATCAGGGCTACGGAATTGCTTCGGCAGGAGGTAGCGAAGTACATCTTCACGACCAGTGGCTTATGAACAATCCTCAGGACTTTGATTGTCTAACACATGAATTTGCACACGTAATTCAGAACGGCTGGGATGGTGACTACTGCGAATACAGCGGATACATTGAGCGTTTTGCAGATGCCTGCAGATATATGTACGCTTTTGACGATGGTAAGTATAACGATTCCAACTGGACACTTAACACAGTAAGCGGAGAAAATACCCGTGAAACGTCCGTACGTTTCCTTGTTTGGATGGATTATTTCTATTCAAACGAAGAAAATGACCTTATTCTTAAGTTTTTCACTGCATGCAGAAGCAAGAAGTATCCTGCAAATAAGTGGAATGAGGCATGGGCAGAGATCTTTGACGGTACAGAGCTTCAGGGTAAGAGCATTGAAGAAGTTTGGAGCATGTTCGAAAGCTCAGAGTTTGCAAAGCTCTCAGCAAGAGGTATTGCAACTATTGTTGGCTCATCAGCTCTTCTTAAGAAGTACGATATTCGTGGAAGACTTAAGTAATTTTTGTTGATCTTATAGTTTAATAAAGTTCTCCAACCAATTTGAGATAACACTCAGATTGGTTGGGGTTTCTTTTTTAAAAAATCCAGAAACTATTCCAATACTAATAAACGAAATATAATATTATACTTGATTTTTTTCTATTTATAATGATATAATAGGTGTGAAATTTTTTTAAAAAATAAAATCCCCTAAGGTAAGGTATTGCTTGTGACGCTGCGTAATGAAGTATAATAGCGTCAAGGAGGTGAGAACTATGTCAAAATATACAACGGGTGAGATCGCAAAGCTTTGCGGTGTATCGGTGAGAACGGTGCAGTATTACGATAACCGAGGCATTATAATTCCAACGGAGCTTTCCGAAGGAGGACGCCGTCTTTATTCGGAGGAGGATCTTTCACGAATGAAGATCGTGTGTTTTCTTCGTGACCTTGATATTCCTCTCAATAGTATTGCCGAGCTTATGAATGAGGATAACTGCGGTGAGGTAATTTCTCTTATACTCTCAGAGCAGGAAGCGGTGCTAAAAAAAGAGATCGAAGAAAAACAGGCAAAGCTTGATATTCTTAAAACGCTCAGAGCCGAATTGAAAAAAACTGAAAATCCATCTGTTGAATCCATCGGTGACATAGCTCATGTTATGGAAAATAAGAAAAAACTGAAAAAGCTTCGTGTTTTCTTGCTTGTAACAGGATTGCCTATTACGGCATCTCAGTGGGGAACGATCATATTGTGGATAAAGACAGGTATATGGTGGCCATTTCTTGTCTATGCTTTGATAGCTATATCGTATGGTGTATTGATATCTAAATATTATTTCAAACGCGTTTCCTATATTTGTCCTCAGTGTCATGAGGTGTTCAAGCCGAGCTTGAGGCAGGCGTTTTGGGCAAATCACACACCAACAACAAGAAAACTAACCTGTACAAAATGCGGATACCGCGGATTTTGTGTTGAAACTTATAAGGAGGAAAATTAGATATGACAGACATCATGGAATTCTTGCCGTTTTTAATACCCATTGTAATTGCGGAGTTTGCGCTTTTCGGGTATACTCTTTATCACATACTTACACATAAAAACTATAAGTACGGAAACAGGATCCTTTGGATCGTTATTAGTGTTGTATTTATGAATTTTATAGGTCCTATTTTGTATTTTATATTTGGCAGGGAGGATTCATAAGTGAATATGCTTGAAATTTCGGGGCTTCAGAAGAGCTTTGGAGATAAAGATGTTTTAAAAGGACTTGATCTTTGTGTACCCGAGGGAGAAATATTCGGATTTATCGGAAAGAATGGCGCAGGAAAGACTACAACGATGAAGGCTGTTCTCGGTCTTTTGCAGATTGATGGCGGCAGTATTTCGGTTTTTGGCGAGAGAGTGACATATGGTGATAACTCTACGAACTGTCACATTGGATATCTTCCCGACGTCCCTAATTTTTATTCATTTATGACGGCAGGGGAATATCTTTCCTTTTGCGGAGAAATTGTGGGGATGAATGAGGGACAGATTAAGTCACGGAGCACAGAGCTTCTTGAGCTTGTGGGCTTAAAGGATGAAAGACATCGCATAAAGGGTTTTTCAAGAGGAATGAAACAGCGCCTTGGAATTGCCGCAGCGCTTCTTCACGAGCCGAAGCTTCTTATCTGTGATGAACCGACCTCAGCGCTTGATCCTATTGGCAGAAAAGAGATACTTGATATCCTTCTTAGCGCAAAAGAAAGGACAACTGTTCTTTTTTCAACTCATATTCTATCCGATGTTGAACGCATCTGTACCCGTATTGCATTTTTAAATGACGGTAAAACGGCGGTGCAGGGGAGCCTTGCAGATATTAAATCAAGGTATAGAAAAGAAGAATATGTATTTGAGACCTTGAAAGAGGAGGATGCTCTTTTGTTGAGGGGTGAATTTTCTTGCTTAAGTTCTCTTTATAATAATCGCCTTGTTTTTACGGGAAGTGAGGAAGCTCTTTTTGAGGTAATGGGATATTTATCAAAAAAGCGCATACCTCTTTTGAAGCTTGAGCGGATCGAGCCTTCCCTTGAATCCTTATTCATGGAGGTGGTTGAAAAATGAGATCGCTTATTGTGTTTACTCTTAAAGAATTTAGGGAAAGCTACAGATCGGGAAAAATTCTATTTCTTGGGATCTTATTTGTAGTATTCGGAATAATGAACCCTGCTATCGCAAAACTCACCCCTTGGCTTCTTGAAATTCTTTCCGATTCTCTTGCGGAAAGCGGAATGACTGTCACAGAAGTACAGGTGGATGCCATTACCTCTTGGGTTCAGTTTTTCAAAAATATACCGATGGCTCTCATAGTTTTCTGCCTCATGTACGGAGGAATATTTACAAAAGAGTATGAATCGGGCACATTGATCCTTGTTCTCACAAGGGGATTTTCAAGATATAAGGTTGTAATTGCCAAAGCATTTACAATGATATTCATGTGGAGCATGGGTTATTGCATTTGTTATTTTGTAACTTATGGTTATAATGCATATTTCTGGGATAATTCCGTTGCTTTGGGACTTGTTCCTGCTGTATTTAATTGGTGGCTTTTCGGTGTTTGGGTAATATCATTGATGGTACTGTTTTCAGTTGTCAGCGGTAATACCTCGGGTGTTCTTCTCGGTACGGGTGGAGTAACCCTGCTGTCTTATCTGTTGAGCCTTATTCCCAAGGTGAAAGCATATACTCCAACAAATCTGATGAATACAGGTCTGCTTCTTGTTGGAAAGGAAGGCTCCTCGGATTATCTTAAGTCCGTTATCGTAGCACTCATCAGTATCTTGATATTCATAGGACTTTCAGTACCCTTGATGAAGAAGAAAAAATTGTAATTTTAAAAGACGGAGTTTAAATGCTTCGTCTTTTCTCTTTACAAATCATAAAAAAAGTGCTACAATAAAGTAACTTAAAATGTAAAGGTGATGTTATGGATAAAAGTATTTCACAGGTAGATAAAAATTTCAAGATAGAAACAGAGCTTAAAAAAGAAGATATTAAGTTTTATGACGTTAAGGCAAATCCTTTTAAGATATACGGAATATATTATGAGGACGGCAGATTCCGCCGACTTCCCGAGGAGGTTGCTAAAGCTACTAATGCAGGCGTACATGCTTTGCACAGCCACACCGCAGGCGGCAGAGTAAGATTCAAAACAAATAGTCCGTATATTGCAATTCATGCAAAGATGCCTGCAATCGGCAAGATGCCCCACTTTGCACTCACCGGTTCTGCGGGCTTTGATATGTATGAAAGAGTTGATGGAAAAGAAAAATACGTTAAAAGCTTTGTTCCGCCCTTCAATATCAAGGACGGATACGAAAGCATCATAGAATTAGGTGAGGAAAGGGAAAGAGAAATAACAATAAATTTTCCCTTATACAGTGCAGTTTCCGAGCTTTATATAGGACTTAAGGAGGGAAGCACTGTATCAGAGCCTACGCCCTATAAAACAAATATACCTTTTGTATATTACGGTTCTTCCATCACGCAGGGCGGTTGCGCCTCAAGACCGGGAAGCTCATATGAAAGTATAATTTGCCGTGAATTTGATACGGACTATATAAACCTCGGCTTTTCGGGAAGTGCAAGAGGAGAAGACGCTATAGCAGATTACATAAAGGATCTTCCCATGTCACTTTTTGTTCTTGACTACGACCACAACGCCGCAAACGTTGAGGAGCTTAAAAACACACATGAAAAGCTCTATAAAAAAGTCCGTGCCGAGCATCCCGATATTCCGATAATTATAATGTCACGTCCAAAATACTATCTTACTTCCGAGGAGGAGGAAAGACTTAGTATAATCAAGGCTACATATGAAAATGCTCTTTCAAGAGAAGAAAAGGTATATTTTCTTGATGGAAAATCCCTTATGAGCCTTGCAAGGGATGAGGGCACGGTTGATAACTGCCATCCGACGGATCTTGGATTTGCTTCAATGGCGGGTGCACTTGCTGATCTTATTAAAGTTATTTTTTAACAAAAGTTTATATAAAAAACGGCGCACCGCCCTAGGGAAAAAGCATGCCCTACATGAGTGCGCCTTTTTAAAATATTTTTATTCCCAACAGAGTGATTTCTTATCTAAAAAACTTTACAATTTTAAAACAAAAAAATAAATATTAAAAGCAAAAGCGTTATAGACAAGAAAGGAAAAATGTGATATTATAATTCTGGGTTAGTGTGAAATTTGTTACGGAGGAATTATATTATGGATATAAGATCATTATTCCGCTCATTTAAGATAAAATTATTTTTTGAAGGGGTAGTGAGGTCAATACTTTTTGCTCTTATCATGACAGGAGCTGCGGTATTTGGCACATCCCTTGTATATCACATTTTAATAAAGGAAATGCCACTGAAGGTATTTGTACCCATTTCGGCAGGTGTGTTTCTTGTTTCGTTTTGCTTGATTTTTTTTATCAAGCATTATCCCACGAGGAAAAAGACCGCTTCAAGAATGGATGAGATGGGTCTTAAGGAAAGAGCGTCAACGATGCTTGCAAACCGCCAAAACGAAAGCCTGATTGCATCGCTTCAAAGAGAAGATGCTGTAATACATATAAAAAAAACAAAGGCAAAAAACATGAAATTCAAGTTTTTGAAAAGGGAAGCGGTGATGTCTGTTGTTACTCTCTGTCTTGACTTTGTAATGATACTTTTGCCCCATGATATATTCCTTTTTGCAGAAGAAGAAATCGGTCCCGATGAAATTCAGCAGCAGATAATCAAGGACCTCATTGAAGATCTCAGAGAAGAAATAAAGAATTCTCCCCTTGATGAGGAAACCAAGGACAAGGCTAATGAGATCGTTGACCGACTTGAAGGGGAGCTTAATAAGACCGACAGTAAGCTTGAAATGGCAGGTAAGATCGAGGAGGCCAAAAAGGAGCTTTCGGAGCTTCTTGATAAGCTGCTTACAAAAAATAACATCGGCAAAGCGCTTATGAAATATCCGCTCACGCGCCCCCTTGGTGAGGGAATATTAAATACGAATATGGACAAGGTAAGTTCTGCACTCGATGAGCTTGAGGGTAAGCTTAATGAGGATAAAGCACTTGTAAAGGAGCTTTCAGATACCGTTAAAACAGCACTCGAGGAATCGGGAGTTGAGGCAACGGATAAGCTTTATATTATACTTGACGATTTTGCGGATGAGCTTATAGGCATTGACACGGAAGACAGTGATTTTGAAAATAAGCTCAAAGATATATTCGACAGACTCCAAGAAGCCCTTAAATCAGAGCTTGAGCGTCAAAGTGCGATAGAAGAGGAAAAGGAAAAGCTTGAGGATAAGCTTGATGATGCAAAGGACGAGGTCCTTGGAGAGAAGAAAGAGGATGCCGAGGCTGAAAAAACAGGCGAGGGTGAAGGAGAAAAAGAAGGCGAAGGCGAGGGTGAAGGTGAAGGCGAGGGCGATAAGCCCGGCGATAAACCCGGACAAGACGGTAAGCCGGGGGATAAACCCGGAGAACAAGGCGGAAACAATCAAGGAGAGGAGCCACCGCAAGGCGGTTCACATGGCGGAGGCGAAGTTCAAGACGGTAAAACCGAGATAATCTTTGACCCCATTTCAGGCAGTGTTTCCTACGGTGAGGTGTTTGCCGCTTATTATGCAGAATATCTTGAAGCACTTAAAAACGGTAATGTACCAGAGGAATTACAGGATATAATTGACAATTATTTTTCATCACTTAGTTAAAGGAGAAAAGAAAATGATCGAAGAAAAAGATATATCGTTTTTTGCTGAAAAAAGCAAAAAGATACTTTCCGAGCTTGGAAAGGACATGATCGGACAAAAAGATGTTGTGGAACAGACCGTGATAGCAATGATTGCAGGCGGTAACGTTCTTCTTGAGGGTGTTCCCGGAGTTGGAAAAACAAGACTTGTTCGTTCCATCGGAAGAACCTTCTCACTTCCTTTTTCAAGAATACAGTTTACTCCCGACCTTATGCCCGCTGACGTTACGGGAACGAATATAATTGAAAAAAATGAAAATGGTCAGAACGTGATGAAATTCCAAAAAGGACCTATTTTCAGCAACGTCGTTCTTGCGGATGAGATCAACCGTGCCACACCCAAAACTCAGTCGGCGCTTCTTGAGGCGATGCAGGAGCATACCGTAACGGCAGGCGGACAGACATTTAGACTTGATGAGCCCTTTTTCGTTCTTGCAACACAGAATCCCATAGAGCAGGACGGAACGTATCCATTGCCCGAGGCTCAGATGGACAGATTTATGTTCAAGCTTCTCGTCGGATTTCCCGGTCGTGATGAGCTTGCAGCCATCGTAAATATGACGCAGGAAACAATGGAAGAAAGAGCCGAAGCTGTTCTCAGCGGTGACGAGCTTCTTGCTATGCGCAGTGCCGCAAAGGAGATACTTATAATCGATGAGGTTCTTGACTATACAATAAAGCTTGTGAGCGCAACACATCCGGAGCTTGCGGAAAGTCCCGAAATTGCAAAAAAATACATAAGATTCGGAGCGAGCCCGAGAGCAGCGCAGGCACTTGTCACCGCTGGTAAAGTCAGAGCACTTATGGACGGAAGGTACAATGTGTCCTTTGATGATATCAACACACTTGCATATCCTGTACTTCGTCATAGAATCAAGCTCAGCTTTAATGCTATTACCGATAAGATAACCGCTGATGAGATAATCTCCAAGCTTATAAAGCAGGTAAGCGGCAAAAAGGATATAGAACCCGTGGCTACAGAAGAAACCAAAAACAAAAAGGGCTTTCTCGGAAAGAAATAATAAATAACCTATGAAAAAGATAATTGACGATGGCTTTATAGCTATGCTTGAGTCAAGAGATCTGTATATCCACAACCCCATGGATGGGCTTTTTGGCGGCGGACGTCGTTCAAAGAGCTATGGAAGCTCCGTAGAATTTGCGGATTTCAGGGAATATACGGAAGGAGACGACCTCAGGCGTATAGATTGGAACCTCTATGCCCGTTTTGAAAAGCTTTTTTTGAAGCTTTTTGTAGACGAGAGGAGACTCCATCACAGAATTTATATAGATGCCTCTGCTTCAATGGATTGGGGACGTCCCAATAAGGCAGAAATGGCACTGAAGGTTGCAGCAGCACTTGGATTTCTTGCAGTACAATCCATGGATAGAGTATCATACTATACGATCAACGAAAAAAGAGCAAAGGGACTTTGCAGGACCGTTGTTGGCAGAGAGGCATTTTATTCCGCTGCAGACCTTTTGAACGGTGTAAAATTTTATGGTGACAGCGATCTTGGAAGTGCTATCACCTCCCTTGAAAAAGTGGGAAGGAAGGACGGTCTTTCCATTATCATCTCCGATTTTATGACGGAGAGTGATTGGAAATCGGCAGTGGATTATTTGCTCTACCACGGCAGAGAGGTAGTTCTGATCAGAATGCTGTCCCGAGACGAGATAACGCCTGCCATAAGCGGAAAGGTATTCATGCTTGACACCGAGGCTTTTGATGAGGAAGATGCGAAGAATTTCAAATATGAGGTCACACGTTCCTCAGTCAAAGCATACGAGGAAGCATTTATGTATCATCAAAATGAGATAAAGAGCTTTTGTGATTCAAGAAACGTTGGATTTATAACTCTTTGCAGTGACGAAAGTATAGAACGGATGCTCTTCATAAAGGCAACGGAAGGGGGACTTATCAAATGAGATTTGCAAATCCCGAATGGCTTTGGCTTCTTGTGGGTGTGCCGATTTTGATAATCATTTACCTCATAAGATCAAGACATGAGGACAGACCTGTTTCCAGCACCTTTATATGGAAGCTCAGCGATAAATTTGCCAAGAAGCGCTTACCCATTCAAAGACTCAGAAAATTTTTACTTTTTCTCTTGCAGCTTTTAATGATAATCGTTATATCCTTGATGGCATCTAAGCCAATGCTTAAGGAAGGTCAAACTTACGATTATATTATAGTTCTTGATTCTTCCGCAAGTATGCAACTCGAAGATGAAAAGGGCGTGAGCAGATTTGAAAGAGCAAAGGAAAAAATATATACTCTTGCAGGCGATTTGAGAAGCGGACATACTGTTACCGTTATTCTTGCAGGCAGAGAGGCTTCATATCTTACCCGTCAAACTACTTCCGCAGGAGAGCTTAAGCTCGCTCTTAACGGAGTTCTTTGTTCAAACGGAACGAGTGACGTTTCAGCCGCTATAGCTCTTGCACAGGAAATGTGTGACAGAACGGAAAACGCAAAAGTTGTGTTTTTCACCGATAAGGATTTTAAAGAGGCGGGTAATATAGAAGTTGTTGATTTAAGACAGGATGAATGGAACGTTAGTCTTGAAGGTCTGACTTCAAAAAAAAGAATTGAATATACTCAATTTACAGGATATCTTACAAGCTATAATAAGGATGTTACCCTGACAGTGGGACTCAAAATTGACGGTACAACTTCTTACGTATCCACAGTAAGCTGCGAAAAGGACGTTCAGACTAAGGTTGAATTTGTTACCGATGAGCCCATTGAATTTGAACGTGCGGAGATCTATATTGATGCAAAGGATGCGTTTTTGGGGGATAATTCCTTTGGGCTTTGTCAGCAAAACCGAAAGAAACATAACGTACTTCTTGTCAGTGCGGCGCCATTATATATAAAAAGTGCTCTTGATTCCATGGGAAACTGTAATGTGACTGTCAACTATGAGCTTGACCAAAGCGCACTTTCTGGCTATGACCTGTATATATTTGACGGTATTACACCTAAAGAATATCCCGAGGATGCTTCAGTGATTGTATTTGGAACGGAAAATCTTCCTTCAGGTATCAGAACCGAGGTAAAGTATGATCTGAAAAACACCCTGACAATGGACACAAAATCTGAAAGTGAAATTCTATCAGGGGTTGAGCTCAAGGGAACCGTAGTAAATGGTTATTCACCGCTTATTAGTAACTCAACGTGGGAAAGCCTGTTGTATTGCAGAGGAAATACGGTTCTTGCAACCACAGAAACACAAAACGGCACGAGAATTTCCGTTTTTTCATTTGACCTGCATAATTCCAATCTGCCTTTGCAGAGCAGCTTTCTTGTTCTTATGAAGAATCTTGTGGATTATTCAGTGGATTCAATGTTCAGTAAAACTCATTTTACGGCGGGAGAAACGGTAGGCATCACAATTCTCAGAGGATGTGAAAATATATATGCCGAGTTTCCAAGCGGAATTATCAAGAGCCTTTCCATACAGGGTGATGAAGCGTCACTTACGGTTTACGACGTTGGAATGTATACTGTTTTGATGACGGGAGAAACTCTGAAGGAGTATGCTGATATATACGTTGGATTTCCGGAGGACGAGTTTTCTAATGTACAGGGAGGCTTGATTGCCGTAACTCTTACGGAACAAATAGAAAAGGAAGAGGCTTTTTCAGACGGATGGTTTTGGTTTGCTCTTGCGATCTTGATCATACTTTTACTTGAATGGGGGGTATATTATTATGAACAGTATTAATATAACCTTTGAAAACCCGTGGCTGCTTCTTTTATTGATCCCTGCCTTGGCGGTTATACTGATCCCGTTTTTCAGAATACCCAAAAGCAGAAGAAAAACAGTAAAAAAGATCTTACCCGTAGTGCTCCATTCGGTAATTGCATTTTTGCTGGTGCTCATTATTTCGGGCTTTTCTATCGTTGAAAAATCACGTACACATGCAGTTATGATACTTGCGGATTTTTCATACAGTACACAAAATCTTCATGAAAATATCAATACCCATGCAGAGGAGCTGCTAAAGATTATTGATGAAAAAACTCCCGTTGGTGTTATAGCTTTTTCCGCGGAGCAGATATATAGCATTAAGCTTGACGAGAACACAAAAACTCTGAAAACCGAAATATTGGAAAACGAGGCGACAAATATAGCGGACGCTCTTGAATACGCTTTTGAGGTTGCACCAAAGGACAAAGCATTGAGGATAATTCTCCTTTCGGACGGACTTGAGAATGAGGGAAATGCCGATGCGATGGCATACTATCTTTCCACACGCGGAGTAAGGATAGACGCTATGTACTACGATAGCATCAATTCTTCCTATCCCGAGGTTCAGATAGGTTCGTTTACAGGTCCGGAGGGATGTTACATAGGCACCGAAGTGTCACTTGTGGCAGATATTAAAACCAACCATAACACTTCCTCAAAAATAAGCCTGTATGACGGTGACACCCTTATTTATACCAAGGATATGGAGCTTAAAGAGGGAAGCAATATTGCCGAGATCAAGCTCATTACCGAAAGTGCAGGAATTGGGAAATATAAGATTGTTGTATCAGACGTTCAAGATACGGTCGAAAAAAACAATTCAGCATATTTCTGTCTTGACGTTGCAGATCGTCCTTCAGTGCTTATACTATCTCCGGAAAAGCACAAGGCCAGAGAACTTGAAGCGGTTTTAAAAGTTAATAACAACGTTACCTTAATGACTGCATACGATGCACCCAACACTATAACGGAGCTTTGTAAATATGACGAGATAATACTTTCAAACGTTGGATATTATGACCTTCCGAGAAGCTTTGATCAGCTTTTGGATATTTATGTATCAGTTTACGGCAGAAGTCTTCTTGCGGTTGGAGGAGATTCCACGTTTATGTATGGAAATATGCTTGATACAACCATTGAAAGTATGCTTCCCGTTGAGTTTAAATTAAATGAAAGCGTTGAGGGAAGAACGGTTGCACTCATGCTTGTTCTTGACTGTTCATCAAGTATGAATACAGAGAGAATGACGGTTTCAAAGCAGGGTGCAATAAACTGTTTGCAGGTCATGTCGGAAAATGATTATGTTGGAATCGTTTCCTTTAGTACCGAAGCATATCTGGAGGCGCCCTTAACAGCGGCAAACGACAACAACAAGGAAACCTTAAAAAGAGTAATATCAGGACTTAAAAACGGAAGCGGAACGTATTATTCTCCTGCGCTCAAGCTTGCCAAGGATGAGCTTCTCAAGTCCGATGCGGATATAAAGCACATCATGTTCCTGTCTGACGGACAACCCGTTGACGGAGGATACGATCAAATCGTTATGGAGGCGTCAGAAGCGGGCATCACAGTTTCCACTATCGGTCTTGGCTTTTATTCGAGTAATCTTGAATATATGGCAATGGTCGGAAAGGGAAGATACTATTATGTTTCGGGTGCCGATGATCTTCCCGATATCATGCTTTCCGAAACAGAACAAGCCAAGGCAAATTCATATATAGTCGGAGATTTTACTCCCGTTGTTTCAGATTTCGGAGAACTTACAGAAAATATAGGAGATGCGAAGTTACCAAACCTTGGAGGATATCTGGGCA
This sequence comes from Eubacteriales bacterium, assembly GCA_045629725.1. GTDB lineage: Bacteria > Bacillota > Clostridia > Oscillospirales > CAG-272 > SIG714. The sequence goes on from JAZQRT010000002.1 coordinate 48,059, forward strand.
TGACCTTAAAGGAAAACGGAAATGCTTATATTTCCACCGAAACAGGACATCCTATTTATTCGGAATGGCAGTACGGTCAAGGTAAGGTTGCGGTATTTGCAAGTGACTTTACAGGCGAATGGTCAAGAGCATGGTTTGACAGTGACCTTGGTAAATCTCTTATTTCACAGATGGTTGCTACAACTGTTGATGATATTCACAATTATTCCGCCCTTGTACCTCGATATGAAGTGGATGGAAGCAGGGTTAACGTTTACGTTACATCTCCCAATCAAAAATCGGATAATACCGTTTCAATCGAGGTTCTTTACGAAACTTCCGCAGTTCCCGAGGTTATCCAAATGACTGAGCTTTATCCCGGAAGCTACAAGGCTACCTTTGACGTAATCGGTGAGGGAAAATATGAGATAACCTTCAAGGAATATGATAAGGTTAAGACTCAAATAGATGAAGTAAGGCTGAGTGCCGCTATATCATATCCTGAAGAATATGATAGATTCAAGTCTTCGGGAAAGCCGTTGCTTGAAAATATCTGTAGTTATTCAGGAGGTACGGTACACGAAAGCACTTTGTCCCTTGCTGATATCAAAATGCCTTCGATCAGGATATTACACGATCCGGTTATTCCGTTTGCAGTAGTTTGTATGTTGCTTTTACTTACCGATATAGCGGTCAGAAAGCTAAGATGGCGTGATATAAAAAAATATTTCCTTCGTTTTACGGCAAAGGATCAATAAATTAAAA
>JAZQRT010000003.1:0-4655 GCA_045629725.1 Eubacteriales bacterium
CCCTAAGCCCGCTTGGCCCCCGACTTCATTGAATTGAAGCTTTCTCCGAGAAGCGCAAATTCATCCCTGCCCTTTTCATCGGCTCTCACGGAAAAATCACCCTCTCTGACCTTCATTGTAACGCTTCTAAGCCTGTCAAGAGGAACCGAAAGCTTTTTCAGAACACAAAAAAGTATTAAAGCAAGTACCAATGATATGCCCACCGAAATCAGAATACATATCAAAGCAAGAGCTTTGTATTCCGCGTCAAGCTCTCTCACGTTCTTTGCAAAAACAAATATATACTCCCCGCCGCATATCTCATCTGCTACGATGATATACCTTTGTCCAAAAAGATATCTGTGAACCACAAGGCTTTCCGTAATTTCAAGGGGACTTGATAAATTACTGTATATCAGCTCATCACCCTTGTAAAATTCGATATGATATCCCTGTACCTTATAATGCTCAGCATACATCTGCATCAACAAGCGGACATCACTTTCTTTTTGTTCCTCCGAAAGCTCATCATATTCACGCTCAAAGGCACTTGCAAGATAGTATTGCTGGGTTATTGCCGCCTCCTCTGCCGCGCTGACGTTTTTACCGTAGGTATACACGGCAAGAGAAAGGATCCCCGCGTTAAGGAAGAAAAGAAATATTACAAGCGTAAAAATATACGTCTTCTGCCAAAATCGAATTTTCATATCTCAAACCTGTACCCCAATTTATAGACCGTCTTGAGCCTTTCTGAAATTTCAAGCTTCTGACGGAGCTTTTGTATATGCACGTCCACGGTTCTTGTGTCACCCTCATAATCAAAATTCCACACAAGGTCGATGAGCTTTTCTCTGGAAAGGGCAAGATTGCGGTTGTTGATAAGCGCCGAGAGAAGATCAAATTCCTTGGGCTTTAAGGGGACCTCTACGCCGCCCTTATATACTCTGCGGGTATCAAACTCCACCTTTATATCGTCAAATTCGAATATGTTTATAAATCCCTTGGTACGGCGGAGCACGGTCTTTACCCGTTCTGAAAGCTCAAGCATTTCAAAGGGCTTGACAATATAATCCTCCGCGCCCAGCCTCAGCCCTGTGAGCCTGTCCTGAAGTCCCGATTTTGCCGTGAGAAATATAACGGGCGTGTCTGTGCCTATCTCCTTTATGACCTCAAAGCCCGAGCAAACGGGGAGCATTACGTCAAGAATTATGAGATCAAAATTCTCCTCATACGCCTTATTCACAGCCGCGCCTCCGTCAAAGACCTGTGTGCATTCATGCCCCGACAAACTAAGATTCATTTTTATAAGATCGTTTATCGCCTTTTCATCCTCGGCTATCAAAATTCTTGCCATATTACCACCTCGGTTTTCTTATTTAGTTATAATATCACAAAATTGTTATCAAGTTATAATCAAAATAAAAAAAGGAGAAAAATACATGTATGTCCTATCTCTTTAATAAATAAAGCCTTCCCAAAATCGGAAAGGCTTTAATTTTATTCAATCACAAGTTCTCCGTCCTTTTTGGAAAGAAGCCCCGAATAGGCATAAACGCGGTTCCAAACCACATTGGATTCGTCTTGAGTCCAAGCATGGAAGAAAATGAGGTTTTCCCCGTTTCTTTGAATAACGGATGGGTGTCCCGCGCCCATTAACTCCGAAGTTTTGGAAAGTATGGGTGTTTGGCACTTGGTCCATGAAGCGCGGTCAAGGATATCCTCTCCCGTCAGCTTCAAGTATGCGATGCAGTAATCCTCACACCAAGAGCCCGCTCCCGAATAAAGCAGATAAAGCTCTCCGTCAAGCCACACGGGAAATGCGCCTTCGTTGATGAAAGGAGATTCTTCCTCCCCCGTTGCGCCAAGCTTTTCCCATTCATGCTCGGGCTCGGAAATGAGATATCTTTCCCCCTCAAGCTCAGTTGGGCTTTTCATTTTGGCAATATAAAGCTTCTGGCACACATTTGTATCCCCTTCCCAGCCGGACCATACAAAATATCTCTCGTTTTTATAGTTTACGATCGTTCCGTCTATCGCCCATTTATCCGTAGGGTCCCCGATCTTCCCTGCCATATGATAGTCCGCCATGGGATCATTGCTGTCGTTTGCAAGAACGTACATTCTGTGAGTGTGGTTATCCCCATCGTCACAGGCAACGTATATATAGCACCCTCCATCAATTATATGAAGCTCGGGCGCCCAAAGCTGCTTTGAATAAGGTGTGCCCGTCTCGGGCTTGAACACGGTCTTTACAGGTGCCGCACCAAGTCCCTCAACCGTTTCGGAGACGCAAATTCCGATGGAATCGTCCTTCCCCGCAAAGCATGCGTAATATTTTCCGTTATGAAAGATCACGTTCGGATCTCTTGATGATTTTTCAGCGCTGAAATACCAAAGCTTTTTCATTTTTTACCGCCTTATAAAAATTTTATTCTATTACCCTTTTTTCTGCTTCAAAGATATTTTATTATATCATATTTTTCTCCACCTGTCAAATAAAAGCGGCGCACCGCAGCAGGGGGAAGCCCTTCCCCTACCGCTATATCGGTAGCCGTAAGGTTTTAATTTAATCGTGATTTCGGGAGGAGCAAGCCCCTCCCCTACCGCCGACCCGGTTGTTTGGTCGGTAATGATTTCGGGAGGAGCAAGCCCCTCCCCTACCGCGAGCCCGTTTGTTTTATCGGTAGCCGTAAGGTTTTCTTTGACTATTTCGGATAAGATGTACATTCTGTCACTTAAATGCGCAAACTACACCATCCAAGGTAGGGGAGGGGCTTGCTCCTCCCGTCATCATTTACAATAGACAACAATATATGAATATGGTTTGGCATAATAACGTATTGATCTACGGTTAAATTTTCATAAAATTCATTCATTTGTTTTATGTATTTATCCGCAACCATTCCGTGTGACAACAATTCCACGTTTTGCGGGTCGCCGAGGACGTCGACCCCTACAAACATTGTGTTAAACATCCTTATGAGAAACAGCCTAATCTGTCCTTTTTGGGCAAATTATTATTTTTCTTCCTTTGCGCTTTCGTACTGCTCAAAGGTGCGGTACTTGTTATCGCGGGCTTCCTCGTGATAGATAACTCTGGGCTTTTCAAGAACCACCGTACAATTATCGGGAACGTCCTTTACAACCACGCAGTTTGCGCCGATACGAACGTTGTTTCCGATCTTAACTCCGCCGATGATCTTTGCACCTGCGCCGATATATACGTTGTCCCCGATCACAGGAGTTCCCGTGCCGCCGCTGTCCTTGAGGGTATTCGAGCCGATGGTCACCTGCTGGAAAATGGTACAGTTCTTTCCGATCACAGCTCCTGCGGAAATAAAAATACCGTTAAGCCCGTGCGGAAGCGATGGCATACCGTCAAATTTAGCCCCGAGAGGGATCATACTGCAATACTTACCAAGAAGCTTTCTGTATTTATATTTATTGGTATATCTGACGATAAAATTACCGCCGAGCGCCTTTGTGCGTACCTTCCAGAAATATTTTACCGAATCCTTGCGGTTTAAGAAATTTGATACCTTTGAAAGAAGTCCCATATTTTTCACCTTTTCAATTTTTATTATATTTATTATAATGGATTATACGCCTTATGTCAATGACTTGGAAAGAAAATGAGGAAGTTATGGCTATTGTATTTATTATATTTCGCTTTAGAAAACAAATCAATGCGAAGCATTGTATCTTTAATGATGCATCGCCTTGCAGCGATATGATGCATTTGCTTCGCAAATATGATGTTGCTTCACTTCGTTCCGCAATGATGCGATGTTTGCCATCATGTGCCGTCAGGCACACATCATTAGGCGAAGCCGTCATCATTTGCCGAAGGCAAACATCATTGAAAAAAGCACTTGCTTGCGCAAGTGCTTTTTTCTGGTGGGGGAAGGTGGATTCGGACCACCGAAGTCACTGACAACAGATTTACAGTCTGCCCCCTTTGGCCGCTCGGGAATTCCCCCATATTTAATGGAGCTGGTGAAGGGAATCGAACCCCCAACCTGCTGATTACAAATCAGCTGCTCTACCGTTGAGCCACACCAGCGAATGCAACTGTTTGCGACGGGCGTAATTATAACACACGTTGTCTGTTCTTGTCAAGAGGTTTTTTTATTTTTTATTGACAATTTTTACACTGTGTTGTAAAATGAACAAAGCGGAGGTATATGATTATGGACAGCGCAATTAAAATGCAAAATACCGTTGATATCCCCACCCCGAAAAAGGGCGGAAAATATCTATATTATAAAAAGGCGTTCTTTTATGCCATCATACTGGGAAGTATTATTATGCTTCCTTTCGTTATCTATGAATGGGTTGGAACAGGCCACCCTATCTTTTTGTTCTTCGGCGATTACAACGCACAGCAGATACCTTTTTACGAGCACTGCGTTGAAATGGTGCGGAGCGGCTCTTTGCGTTGGGACTGGCTTACCGACCTTGGCGCAAACTTTACGGGCACATATTCCTATTATCTTTTAGGCTCGCCTTTCTTCTGGCTCATGTGTCTGTTCCCTTCCACTTGGGCGCCCTACCTTATGGCTCCTATATATATTCTTAAATACGGATGTGCTTCTCTGGTTGCATACACCTATTTAAAGAGATTTGTTAAAAAGCAGGATTACGCCGTTCTGGGCGGACTTTTGTACGCATTCTGC
>JAZQRT010000004.1:0-19193 GCA_045629725.1 Eubacteriales bacterium
CTCTTCTTGAATTTTGCGAAGCGTTTCGGATTTTTTTATTTGTTACGCTTCGCAAAATCCTTCGGTCACCGTTCAAAAACTCTCCCCCGGAGAGTTTTTTCTCTGCTTCGAGCCCCTGGTCTTTATGCCACAAACAAAAAAGCATCCTTTCGGATGCTTTTTCGTTTGGTGGGCCATCAGGGACTCGAACCCCGGACCGACCGGTTATGAGCCGGTAGCTCTAACCAACTGAGCTATTGGCCCGAATTCAATTCGGCAAAAGTTATGATAACACACTTTCGCCGATTTGTCAACCGTTTTTTAAAAAATATTTATTGTTTTAAAAATATTTCCACTTTTCCCAAAACATAACCCGTTGTTTTAATAGGTAGGACCGTTAAAAAGCCATTCTCCGTCAACACAAGCAAGTGTAATGAGCACCTTTTTTCTCGTTTCTCCGCCATTTGCAGAGCCGTCAATTTCTATCTCCGCCGCATATTTTGAGCATTTTTTGACTGTAGCGGTTTCAATATAAAGGTCTGTCAAGATACTATACGGCTTTTTCACCACATCCACAGTAAGAAGACCGTCTGCTTCTCCGAATCTTGACATGGAGCTTTCACTGCCTGTAAAAGCATATTCGTATACCGTTTCAAGATATGTGGGAGCAAAAACCTTTTCGGCATCTGCCTTGATAGCATCGATACTTGTATAGTAGCTTCCCTCCACTACCTTGAAATAGTGGGGAGTTGTCCAGCTCTTGTCGATCTTGTCCGCATCTTGAACCTCCAACAGCTCTCCATATACCGCATGCATTACGTAATATGAAACCGGAAGCTTCTCCTCAAGGATTGCCTTTGCTTCTTCATCGGAAATGGCAGGCTTACATCCTGTTACGGACAGGGCAACAATACCGATCATTACCGCCGCCATAAATAAACTTATAATTCTTTTCATGATCTTTTCTTTAGGGGAGCTTTTTGTAAAAAGTTTCCCGAACCCTTCAAAAACTTTATAAAAGGGATTATTCCCCGTCTTCCTCGTCATCGGGAAGAAGCTCAAGCTCCTCAGATTCGGTTTCTGCTTCTGCCTCTGTTACAGCTTCTTCGGAAACCTCAACATCTGCGAGCTCCTCATCATCTTCCTCTGCCGGCTCAACGCAGGTAAAGTTCACGATCTTTGCATCCTCTGCAAGTCGCATAAGGATTACACCGCCCGCTGTTCTTGAGAACGTAGAGATACCCGAGATAGGTGTACGGATCACCGCACCCTCGTTTGTTATCATCATAAGGTCATCGTCCTCGTGACAAGCTGCAATACCGCAGAGCTTACCTGTCTTTTCGCTGATCTTCTGACAGCATACACCCTTACCGCCTCTTGCATGGGACTTGAAGTTATCGAAATCGGAAAGCTTACCGTAACCCTTTTCCGTTACTGTAAGAAGCTTTGTTCCGTCTCCTTCAACAAGAGCCGCCGCGCAAACCTCATCACCCTCGGAAAGCTTGATTCCGCGAACACCGCGGGCACCTCTGCCCATTACTCTTGCGTCGTTTTCATCAAATCTTACCGCATTACCGTTCTTAGTTGCGATAATAATCTCAGATTCACCGAAGGTACGGCAAACGAATACAAGCTCGTCACCCTCGTCAAGGCTGATGGCATTTTTACCCGTCTTTCTGTGACGCTCAAACTCGCTCATGGGAGTTCTCTTTACAACGCCGTTTCTCGTTACGAAGAACAAATATCCCTCTGTATCGGACTGAGGAACGGAAAGCATGGCACTTACCTTTTCTCCCTCGCGAAGCTCAAGTATGTTTACGATACTTGTTCCCTTTGCGGTTCTTCCTGCCTCGGGAAGACGGTACGCCTTGATCGCCTGTACCTTACCGAGATTTGTGAAGAACATAAGGAGCGAATGGCTATCCACCGCAACCATCTTCTCAACAAAGTCCTCCTCCTTGGTGGTCATACCGATAATACCCTTACCGCCTCTATGCTGAGCCTGATATGTGTTCTCGTTGATTCTCTTAATATAACCTGCTCTTGACATGGTTACGATACATGTATGACGCTCAATGAGATCCTCGATCATGATCTCGTCCTCAACAGGAACGATCTCGGTCTTTCTTTCATCTGCAAACTTAGCCTTGATATCAAGAAGCTCGTCCTTAACTATCTGCTTGATCTTGCCGGTATCTGCAAGGATTCCCTGAAGATTTGCCACGATCTCCGCAAGCTTTGCAAGACGCTCCTCCACCTTGATCCTTTCCATTCCGGAAAGCTTACCAAGTGTCATATCAACGATAGCCTGTGCCTGAATATCGGAAAGAGAGAATCTTTCCATAAGTCTTTCCCTTGCATCCGCAACACTTGCACTTGCCTTGATAATGGCGATCACCTCGTCAATATTTTCAACAGCGATCTTATAGCCCTCAAGAATATGCATTTCCGCAAGCGCCTTTTTAAGCTCAAACTCTGTACGGCGTGTTACCACCTTCATAGAGTGGTCAATATAATGCTCAAGCACCTGCTTAAGGTTAAGTACTCTCGGAACTCCGTCCACAAGCACCAGCATATTTACAGCGCAGGTATCCTGCAGGGCTGTGTATTTATAAAGCTGATTGAGAATAACTTCACCGTTCATATCACGGCGGTACTCGATAACTATTCTTATACTCTTACTTGATTCATCACGAAGTGCTGTAAGACCCTCAACCTTTTTCTCTCGGTAGCAGTTAGCCATAGATTCAACAAGCAAGGATTTATTTACCATATAAGGTATCTCGGTAATTATGATCCTATGCTTTTCATGGTCGACCTCAGCCTTACCTCTCACAGTGATCCTGCCGTTACCCGTCATATATGCGGAGTAAATCCCGTTGGTTCCGCAAATGGTTGCGCCCGTAGGGAAATCGGGTCCCTTGATGTGCTCCATAAGCTGAGGAATTGTAGCCTCGGGATTATCCATAAGGCAGATAACTCCGTCAATTACCTCTCCAAGGTTATGTGTGGGAATATTCGTTGCCATACCAACCGCAATACCGATACATCCGTTTACAAGGAGGTTCGGGAATTTTGCGGGAAGTACCGTAGGCTCTTTACATTTATTATCAAAGTTGGGCGCAAAGTCCACAACGTCCTTTTCAATATCCTGAAGCATATATCCCGCGATTTTGGACATTCTCGCCTCAGTATAACGGTATGCCGCCGCAGGGTCGCCGTCAATGGTACCAAAGTTACCCTGTCCGTCAATCAGAGGATATCTCATGGAGAAGGGCTGAGCAAGACGAACCATTGCATCGTATACGGATGAGTCACCGTGGGGATGATAGTTACCAAGCACGTTACCGACGGTCTTTGCGGATTTTACCGTGGGACGGTCATAGGTCAGGTGATCCTCGTGCATGGAATAAAGTATTCTTCTGTGTACGGGCTTAAGTCCATCTCTTACGTCGGGTATCGCTCGTGACATGATTACACTCATCGCATACTCGATAAAGGACTTTTTGACCTCTTTTTCCATACCTATATCCACAATTTTTTGGTCTTTATAGGATATGTCAATTTCTTGTTCTTTTCGTGCCATTTTTACATTTTTCCTTATTCTTATTTTGTTTGTTGTCTGTTTTTGGTCTCGTTTTTGCTGATTTATTTTTATATATCAAAAAGTTTTGCACATTTTGCACAGCCTTTTGCACATTTTACTTGTGTGTTTTTTGTTTTATTGTTTTTATTTTTAGGATTTCACCCTAAGACTCACCGGACTTTCTTACAAGAAAGTTTGGATCAAGGAACTTTAGTAAAAGTTTTAATATTGATAATAAAAATACTTTAAGATATATTTTATTAAAGTTTTTGAGGGGGTCAAGGGGGAACTTTTTACAAAAAGTTCCTCATTGAAAAACAAAAAATATCAAACATCAAGATTTTCAGCGTATTTAGCGTTGGCTTCAATAAACTCACGGCGGGGCTCGACCTTATCACCCATAAGGAGAGAGAAGATCTCGTCACACTTCATGGCATCTTCAACCGTAACTCGGAGCAATGTTCTTGTTGCGGGATCCATTGTTGTTTCCTCAAGCTGGTCGGGATTCATCTCACCAAGACCCTTGTAGCGTGCCGCTTCAACACCCTTGGTACCAAGCTCTGCGATATACATATCTCTTTCCTCATCAGAGAATGCGTATCTTATCTGCTTACCCTTAAATACCTTATAAAGGGGAGGCTGAGCAAGATAGATATGTCCTTCCACAATAAGAGGACGCATATGACGGAAGAAGAAGGTGAGAAGAAGGATTCTGATATGAGACCCGTCAACGTCCGCGTCCGCCATAATTACGATTTTACCGTAACGAAGCTTACTCATGTCAAATTCATCGCCGATACCGCATCCCAGAGCCTGAATAATGGGTGTCAGGGAGGGATTTGAATATATTCTGTCAAGTCTACTCTTTTCAACGTTAAGTACCTTACCGCGAAGGGGAAGTATAGCCTGGAAAAGTGCTTTTCTTGCGCTCTTTGCAGAACCGCCCGCAGAGTCACCCTCTACAAGGAAGAGCTCCGTGAATTCAACACGTCTGTCCTGACAATCCGCAAGCTTACCGGGAAGTGTACTAACTTCAAGCGCGCCCTTACGTCTTGTTTGCTCTCTTGCCTTACGTGCTGCCTCTCTTGCAAGTGCTTCCTCCACGCATTTTTCGCAGATAGCCTTTGCAACGGCTGGATTTTCCTCAAAAAACTCAGCAAGCTTTGTACTTACGGTATTGTCAACGAGAGTTCTTATTTCGGAGTTACCAAGCTTAGCCTTTGTCTGTGACTCAAACTGAGCATCCTCAAGCTTTACACTTACAATAGCGCAGATACCCACTCTTGTATCCTCACCTGCAAGATTCTTGTCCGATGCCTTCAAAAATCCCTTCTTACGGCTGTAATCGTTTATAACTCTTGTAAGTGCGGTCTTAAATCCTGTTTCATGAGTACCGCCCTCGATCGTATTCATATTATTGGCAAAGGTCATAATAACGTCATTGTAGCCTGTATTGTATTGTATCGCTACCTCGGCAACGCTTCCGTCCTTTTCGCCCTTCATGTAAATTACCTTTTCATGAAGCACGTCATTATGGCGTATGGCATTCATATGCTCAACAAAGCTTACGATACCGCCCTCATAGCAAAGAATGTCCTCCTTTACCTCGCAGTCCTCCACCTTACCGTTTACTATCTCTGTGGTGCGTTCGTCACGAAGTATTATTTTAATTCCCGCATTGAGGAAGGACTGCTCTCTCATACGGTTGAGGAGAGTTTCATATTCAAATACTGTTTCCTCAAATATCTCGGGATCGGGCTTAAATGTTACCTTAACTCCGTGAGGACGGTCGGGAGATTCACCCTCACATCTGAAAGGACGCACAACCTTACCTCTTTCAAAGCGGATGGTATATCTTTTTCCCTCATAGGCATCGTCAAGCTCCACCCATTCGGAAAGAGCGTTTACAACGGATGCACCAACTCCGTGCAGACCTCCTGCGATCTTATATCCTCCGCCGCCAAACTTACCGCCTGCGTGAAGTATGGTATATACAACCTCAAGGGTAGGTATTCCCTGCTTGGGATGTATTCCCGAGGGAATTCCTCGTCCGTTATCTGTAACGGTAATGCTGTTGTCGGGATTTATCGTAACTGTAATAAGGTCGCAAAATCCCGCAAGCGCCTCATCTATGGAGTTGTCCACGATCTCATACACAAGATGATGAAGTCCCCTTATGGACGTTGTACCTATGTACATTCCGGGACGTTTTCTTACCGCCTCAAGTCCTTCAAGAACTTGTATTTTGGTTTCATCATAATGATTCAAATTCTGATCCATTTTCTATCCTTTCTGGTTAGGGGGAACTTTTCGTGAAAAGCTTCCCCCTATAACCCCCTCAAAAGCTTTATCAAAGGGGATTTTTTATTTTTTTGTTTTATAATTTGTTTTTATAATTTGTTTTAATCTATAACTAAAAGAACCATTTCTTTTTCATTTCTCCGAGAAATTCCTTTGTGATGGGATAACCGGAGCTTTCGGAAATAACTGCATCTATTCCGCAATAAGGACACAGCGCCGTTCCGGAACTATCTCTTATCCACTCCCTTATTTCCTTCGGAGAATAGATATTAAGACAATAGAAGCATCCGCATTTGGAATCCTTTTGCAAAGCTTCCCTGTTATTCATACTGTGCTTATGCGCCGAAATTATCATTTTCTTTTCCTTTTTATTCGGAATACTCCTTCAATAAATTATTTATTTTATCAAAGTTCTTTGATCCAAACTTTCTTACAAGAAAGCTTGGTAGGTCTTAGGGTAAAACATTAAAATGAAATTATCACTTCAATCTCGACCTCAATACAGAAGCGTTAAAGGAAGAAAACCAAACGCTCCTTCCCACACCGTCGTCATAAAGTATAACGGATTTCGGAAGTGAGGTGGCAACGCTGATAAGTATACCTTCCCTTTCGCATGCACGAAGCCAATCTCTCATATTACGGGAAACCGTGGTGCTGTCGATATCGAAAATTCCGACGATCCCCGACACGGGAATACTTCTGTTGTTACCCACGTTAAGGTAACGGCTCTTTGATCTTAAATTATAAATTACGGGTTTTTTCATATCTGCCGCCTTCGACGTATATCTTATTTGCGTTTTTTTCGCCTCTCAGGGGCGAATCGTCACAACAAGTAATTATAACCTGTCTTTCGTTTTCCTTCGTTGAAAATCCCGAAATCAAATAATTTCTGCGTTTTTCATCAAGCTCACTTAAAATATCGTCAAGAAGATAAACTGGATATTCTCCCGAAAGCTCCCTTGTGATCTCGCCCTCGGAAAGCTTCATTGCAATAGAAAGGCTTCTTTGCTGACCTTGGGAAGCATAAATTCGGGATGACACTCCGCCGATAGTTATCTCCATATCGTCCTTGTGGACACCGAAAAGCGTCACTCCGTTTTTAATTTCCCTTGCTCTTTGGCTTTGAAGCTTTTTTAAAAGCTCATCTTCACTGTAACCGCCCGAATAAATGATATTTGGATCCTCTCCTCCAAAGGTCATATCGCGAAAAATATCTCCAACGTACACGTTCAGCTTTTTTATATATTCTTCTCTCTTTTCGGAAATGACCGAAGCATATCTTGCAAGCTGAACATCCCAGCTTTCCAAGGTATCCGCCCCCGACATATCTCCAAACATCATGTCTGAAAGAAGCTTATTTCTTCTCACAAGAACGCCGTTATATTTTTGCAGGGCTTCCATATATGACCTGTCGTCCTTCGATATGGATCTGTCCATAAAATTACGTCTTGCCGAGGGACCGTCCTTGATGATGGAAAGATGCTCGGGACAAAATATCACTGCCTTGAAAACACCAACAAAATCCGACATTCTTCTCATTGATATTCCGTTTACGTTACAGCTTTTTTTTCCGTTTTTCAGAAAAGAGATATCCATTTTTTTCTCTCTTATTCTGTCTTCAAAGCGAAGCCTTACCTGAGCAAAATCCTCTCCGTGATTTATAAGCTCACTCTCATGCATCGTTCTGTGACTTCTGCCTGCAGAGCAGATATAAATTCCTTCAATGGCAGAGGTCTTTCCCTCGGCATTTCCTCCGTAAAGGATATTAACACCGCGGGAAAAAGGTATTTCAGCCTCTTTTATATTTCTGAAATTACGGTAATTTGCCGAAATTACGTACATAATATGTATCAGTCAACCATCTTTACGGGAGAGATCATATAAAGGTACTCTCCGTCCTCGCATTCCTTGTTCTTTACTACAACTGACATAAGGGGCGAGTTCATCAAAAGGGTGATGTCCTCCTCATCGATCGATCTTATAACGTTCATCATATAAGCGCACTTAAGACCTATGGTAATATTATCCCCTGTCTTTTCGCAGTTTATCTCGTCATTTACGGAATAAGTCGCGGATTTCGCGCTGATCTTGAGTGTTTCATTTTCAAATTCGCATCTTACGTAGCTTCTTGTCTGACCTGTGGACTTATCCTCGGATACAAGTGAAACTCTCTCAAGTCCGGAAAGTATCTCATCCTTGGATATCTTTGCCGCGATCTTTGACTCTCTCGGAATTACTCTTTCATAGTTAATGTACTCTCCCTCAATAAGACGAGAGAAAAATACAATGTCATCGATCACAAATATAACGTGCTTTCTTCCAAAATTGATTCTTACTTTATCCTCTGTATCGGGAATAAGCTTCATAAGCTCTATAAGTGTTTTTCCGGGAATAATGAACTTAAAATCTTCTTCAATATTCAAGTTTGTGAGCTCACAGTTCTTCTTTCTCATGGCAAGAACGTTGGAGTCACAGGCAACAACTCTCATTCCACCCTCCTCAAGCATAAAATAAGCTCCAAGAAGAACAGGTCTTTGATTTTCATTTGTGGAAATTGCATGCTGTACCTGTGCAACTGTCTTTTTCAGAACGTCGCCTCCGATATCAAATCCGCGATTAAGAGAAAGCTCGGGCAAAGACGGAAATTCATTTCCGTTCATTACGGAAAGCTTGAATTCACTCTTTCCGCTGCTTATCTTTGCAAGGTTTTTGTCTGTAACCTCAATACATACTTCATCACCGGGCATGATCCTTACTATTCTGTAAAGCTTTGCCGCAGGTATGATATAGCTTCCCGCTTCTTCTATTTTTGGATATGTTTTTACTGTCATTCCTTTTTCAAGGTCGTATGAAGATACTGTGCAGCAACCGTCCTCTCCCGCATTAAAAAGGATACCCATTATAGCAGGCGTGGTATTCTTCGTTGATACAGTATTCATCGCGGGTGTCAGACATTTGAGCAGCTGCTCCTTTTCAAATATAATTTTCATATTTTCTCCTTTCTTACCTTTTTTTTGCAAAAAAGTAAGTCAAAAAACTTTAATAAAAGGTTTTTTATTATTTTTATTTGTGCCTTTATAGGTCATCCTGAGCGCTGGACAAGGTCCGTAGCAAAACCCTTATGGCAAGGCAAAGCCGAGGGATCTTTTTTTTTGAATAATTTATGTTTCTCTGTTCGTTTTTGTTTAGACAGGTTTAATATCGCTTCAAAATCGGAAATAAAATAATATAATTTATTTCTTAACTTATATAGGTTGTTGTGGTTGTTGTTGTGTATGTGCAAAACGTTCAAAACCCTCAAAAACGCCTATTTTAAGCCATTTCCGTGTGTGTGTTTCTATGTTGACTTTATGTTGCCCCATTGTGTATTGATGTTTAAAGCTCGAAATTAAGGCATTTTTGTGGAAAAATTTGGTATTTTAAAACACTCTCAAAAATTGGGTTTTGCACCGCTTTTTGTTGGTATGTGCAAAATATCCTGTCAGTTCCCTGTTCGGTCATTCTGCAAAACTTTTTGTATTTTATGGGATTTTTTTTAAGAGGGAAATTTTTCTCAAAAAGTTCCCTCTTTAAAATCGTTAAAAAACCTTATCTGTCCTTTATCTCCTTAATGATCTCGTCGATCTCGATCTTGAAAAGAGGATTATCTCTCATGCGCTCCTCAACGATCTTGATGGAGGCAAGAACGGTGGTATGGTTTCTGTCAAAGAACTTACCTATCTGAGTTGAGGTCATATTTCTTTGGGTACTCATAAGGTAGATAGCGATATGTCTTGCATTTGCTATTTCGTTTTGACGCTTACGTCCCTTTATATCCTCGTCCGTGATTCCGTATTTTTTGGAAACGACTTTAAGTATCTTATCAGTAGTTATTTCTGTGATCACCGGATTTTCATAAATATCATGAATACAGCTGATTACCATTTCCTTGGTAATTGGAGTACCTGTAAGGAAATTTTGAGCGGCGATCTTTTTAACAACGCCTTCAAGCTGACGGATATTTGATCTGAGCTTTTCGGAAATAAGAGCTATTGCATCAGAGGGAATGTTAACTCCCATTTTCTTGGCCTTGTCCTTGATGATTGCATTACGAAGCTCGTAGTCGGGAGCTTGAACGTCTGCCATAAGACCCCATTCAAATCTTGTTTTAAGTCTGTCCTCAAGTCGGTTCATATCACGGGGAGGACGGTCGGCTGCAAGGATTATTTGCTTTTTGTCTTCATAAAGAGCGTTGAAGGTATGGAAGAATTCCTCTTGTATACTTTCCTTACCTGCAATAAACTGAACGTCGTCAATAAGAAGAACGTCAGCCTTGCGGTATTTATTTTTAAACTGACTCGTTGTTTTTTGTGAAATGCAGTTGATAAGCTCAGTTGTAAACTCTTCACCCTTTACGTAGATAATTACAAGCTCGGGAAATTTTTCGGAAATTCTGTTCATGATGGCATACAAAAGATGCGTTTTACCAAGTCCGGAGTTACCGTAAATGAAAAGAGGATTGTAGTTTTCCTTGTTGGTGTGATCAAAAAGGCTTGGATTATTTGCAACCGCCATGGATGCGGCATATGCCATCTTATTTGAACTGCCTACGATAAAGTTATCAAACTGATATTCGGTGTTGCGTATACCAGAATAGAATGTAGAGGGATTTTCCCTTTCATATTCCTCATGGGTGGGCGCACGTCTTTTTTCTTCCTTTGCCTTCTCCTCTGCTTCTTCCTTTGCCTTTTGATCGTCCTTTACCTCAAGCATATCAATGTCGATCTCTTTTTCGGCAGTGGAAAGGATAACAATGGGCAACTCAAAGCCAATGACCGTGGCAAGAGCTTCTTTTATGGTATCCTTAAATTTCGTTTCAAGAATATTCTTTTTTAAATTACTGGCAATTTTAATTACAGCTTTTTTATCGTCGAGTAAGTACAGCTCGGTTTCCGGGAACCACAACTTATATGCTGCTTCGGGAAGCTTTTCCCTGATAAGAGCAAGAACTGACTGCCAGATCATGGAATAAGAATTCATTTATATCTCCTTTGTTTTGAGTTATTTATTTATAATCTTTCACCGCTCACGCGCGCGTAATCTATTATATATATAAATATTATAACATATATATAGCTTTTTTTCAACAATTTAGCTTGTGGATTTTACTGCATTTTCTGTAAATTTAAAAAAAATTTACAATTTTTTGTTGTTATTTTTTACTATAATTAAAAAAAAATTGAAAAAACTATTGACAAGAAACAGTAATTTGTTGTATAATAAATCGGTCTTGATGAAAATAATGCAATGGAAAAGAGGTGCATACGAAAATGAAGAGAACATATCAGCCTAAAAAAAGACAGAGAAAAATGGAACATGGTTTCAGAAAGAGAATGGCAACAGCCAACGGTAGAAAGGTCCTCAAGAGAAGACGCCAGAAGGGCAGAGAGAGACTCACATACTGAACTTGATTCCAAAAGAAAAAACCCGCGTTTTAAAAAACAGCGGGTTTTTAACATATTTAGATAAGTTGACTTTATCGTTTTTAAAAAATGCCTATCGGATTTAAAAAAGGTGAAATATGAGATATTTAACTCTTTGTGAAAATCATTTATATCAAAAGACCTTTTCGGGCGGAAATAAAAAACACACGAAAACGGTTTCTTTATATGTATTGAAGGATAGAAAAGCATGGCGTATAGCTAAGGAAAATCCTGAAAAAAGAAAACTCAACAGAGTTGGAATCTCCGTTTCGGGTAAGTTTGGCAGTGCTGTGGAAAGAAATCGCGCAAAGAGACTCATCCGTGAGGCATACAGGAGCATTGATAAAGAGTTTCACGTGGAACAAGGGAAGCTTGTTGTGATAGTTCCCTCCCAAAGGATCAAAGGGAAAAAAATGAATGACGTAAGGTCGGATCTTTTATATGCCATGAATAATTTGGGTATCATAAATGAAAAAAGTGATAATTAAAGTCAGAGATCTTTTAATTGAATTTTTTTTGTTGCCTGTTAAGATTTACAGAAAATTTCTCAGTCCTTTGAAGGGTCAGGGCGTTTGCAGATTCAGACCCACGTGCTCACAGTATTGTATTGAGGCTGTAAGGGAATGGGGAATAATCATAGGCTTTGCACTTACGGTGTGGCGTATACTGAGATGTAATCCTTGGTCACAAGGCGGAGATGATCCTGTGCCAAAAAGAAAGCGTGACGATTCAACAAAAAAATAATTATTAAAGTTTTTTGATCCAAACTTTTTTAAAAAAAGTTTGGTTAGTCTTAGGGTAAAATCCTAAAAAAATTGCGTTTGTCGAGATTGAAAATCGGTTTTGAAAAAGAATGAGCCGAAAACAAGACCGTGCGCTGATAAGCCAAATAAATTACCGAGGCTTAAAGCGTTTTTATTTTCGGTGTAACCAAAAGAGGTAATCATGAACGTAAAAAACAGAGAAAAGAAATTTCTCAGATACTTAACGCTTATAATGGCGGTAATGATGGCGGTATCGGCAATAATTCCCGTAAATGCCGAGGAAACCGCAGTTCCCGAGACACAGCAGCAGACAAATGTGGGAATTCAGATAAAATATGAGGATCTTATTGATGAAAAGATAGAATCCGAGCCATACAATAAAACCAATACGGGACTGTTTTTTGGAAAATACGGAGAAAATAAAAAAGCAGATTATTGCTTCTTCGTAAGAGTTGAGGAAGACAAGCTCTCCGAGCTCTACAAGGACTATGCTTCTTTTGAAAAAGTGGCAGTGATAGAATTCCTTTACCGTGAAAAGGGTGCTTTTGAAGGTGAAGCTGAGGGCTGGAAGGCAGGAAATGCAGGTATCGTTTCAATGTCAAAGAGCACGGACGAAGCAAACGGCAAGGAATACGTATATTTTATTCTTGATACCTATGACGGCGGAATGAAGGATCTTGAGGCAGGAAAGGATTACCAGATAATCCTTGAATTCCTTGAAAAGACAGAAACCACCACAAGACGTCAGGTATGCTCCACAGAGATAATGGACGTTTACTACTCTGTACAGATGAAGGACTCCTGGAGAACCTTCTTTGCAGAAAGAGCAGGAGTTGATCTTACAGAGGAAGGTAAGATCAACGAAAAGATCTTCAAGGGTATAATGGACGTTATCCAGGTTCCCATGGGATGGCTCATGAAGCTGTTCTACAGCATTACTTCAAACTATCTCCTCGCAATATTCCTTTTTGCAATCGTAATTAAGATAGTTCTCTTCCCTACCGGAATCAAGCAGCAGAAGAACATGGTAAAGCAGGCTAAATTTGCTCCCAAGCAAAGAGCCATCATGAACAGATATAAGGGCAGAACAGACAGAGAAACACAGATGAAGTGCCAGACTGAGATTCAGGAAGCACAGCAGAAGGAAGGAATCAGCATGATGGGCGGAGGATGCCTTTCTATGATACTCCAGATGTTTATTCTTATTGGTCTTTACGGTGTTATCAGACAGCCCCTCACCTACATGTCAAGTATCTCACTTGATGCCATGGCAATTATCAGACAGTATTTTACAGATATCCACGGTGTAAGTGTAACACTTAACGATATCAACGTAATCGGTTATATGGCAGAGAATTTTGAGGAGGTTGCAGCCTTCCTTTCAAATAATTTCTCCTATGACATTACAAGCATAATCGGAAACGCATCTGAAATGCCCAACTTCATTCTTTTTAAGGGCTTTGATATGGCAGCATCTCCCGATATCAAGAATTTCAATCTTCTTCTTTTAGTACCTGTTTTAGTATTTATTTCATACTATTTCAGCATGAAGATCACAAGAAAGTTTTCATATCAGCCTCCAAAAATGGAGGGTGCTCCCGATGCCATGGCGGGAATGAAGATCATGGATATTTCAATGCCTGCACTTTCAACTTTCATTTGCTTCTCAGTTCCCGCAATGCTTGGTATCTACTGGATATTCCAAAGCCTTCTCGGAGTTGTACAGCAGTTGATACTTAAGAAGCTGTATCCCTTCCCTGTTTATACCGAAGAGGATTACAAGGCGGCAGAAAGAGAATATAAGGGCAAGCTTCCCAAGGAAAAGAAAAATGAAGAAAAAAAGGTGCTTAGCGGTAAGAAGTCAGTAACTAAGTATGACGATGATGACGATGAATACGCAGTTCTCGATGAAAAGCCCTCATACTACGATCTTTCGAAGGAAGAAAGAGCAAAAATTGACGAGAAGAACAAAAAGGAAATGAACAATAAGGCGAATAATTCAAAATCCGAGCTTATTGAAAAGACCGAAATTGACGAAGATAAAAAGAATTAAAGGAGAATAATTTTGAAAACTGAAATTATCGTATCAGCAAAAACAATAGATGCTGCAGTTGCGGAAGGCGCTGCAAAGCTTGGTGTTGATGCTAAAGACGTAAGCTATGAAGTAATTACCGAGCCTAAGAAGGGATTTTTCGGAATCGGAGAGGTTAAGGCAGAGGTAAAGGTCGTATATGAAAAGACACCTGAAAAAATGGCAGTAGAGTTTCTTGAAACTCTTGTTGCAGATATGGAGCTTAAGGCTCAGATTACAGTAACAAACGGTAAGGGTAACGAAAAGTTTATCAGCATCAACGGAGATGATGTTGGAGTTCTTATCGGACACCATGGAGATACACTTGATGCTCTCCAGTATCTCGTAAATCTTGTTGCTAACAAGAAAGAGGACGAAAACGAGGACCGTAACTACACAAAGATATCCCTTGATATCGAAAACTACCGTGCAAAGCGTCAGGAAACTCTTGAAACTCTTGCAAAGAGAATGTCAGAAAAGGTTCTTAAGTATAAAAAGAGCATCACTCTTGAGCCCATGTCACCCTATGAGCGCCGTATAATCCATTCTGCAGTACAGAATATTGAAGGCGTAAGCACAAACTCAATCGGAAATGACAACAACCGCCGCGTTGTGATCTTTCTTGAAAAGTAATTAAAAATAAAAATAAAGATTTTTTCTCTGCGAAGTATCTTTATCGGAGAAAAGACGAACACCACTAAGGAATTTTTCTTTGGTGGTGTTTTTCTATGGAGATAGCTTGCCCAAGCCTCCCTCCGAGAAGGAGGTGACTTCGGAGTTTTGATGAGCTTTATTGTAACGCGCTCTCCCTCAGTCACCTATGGTGATAGGGAGCCTTTGCGAGAATCGCTTCCGAAACAGTTGAAATGTTTATAAATTTGTGGTATAATAAAAGAAAAAGCCAAATATAGGAAAGAGGATGGACAGAATGTTTGAATTAACAAATGAACAAAGAAAATGCTTTGCTCTTCCGCTTGTTCATGATAGCTGGAAGAAGGTTGAAGTCAAAGCAAGCCCATATGATGAGTATGTTACATATGCATACCTTGAAGGACAAAAAATTGTCAAGGTTATTCAAGTATCTGAAAAATCAAGGTGGGGTGGAATGTACCTCGAATATGGTGTCGACCAAACGCTTTCCGATGATGGAACAAAAATATTGCCGAAGACCGATAAAGGAAATCCTCAAAATTTCACCTCCGCGAATCTTGTAAAAAAAACTACTATCGGTATGGCGCTTTCATTTGAGCGTGGCTATATTTCAGTTGTGAATAATACTGCTGACCAACGTTTTTATCGCGGTTTCTATAATGCGGAAAAGCCGGAAACTCTTGATGATTTTTCAAAATGGGTAGATAACTGGTGTCAAAGCACCGGAGAAAAAGAACTCACGGATATAACCGAATTTTCCAAGCGCAATAAAATACATCAAAAATTCAAGGAAGGCGATTTTTTCAGATATCGAATAAATCGCAATTTATTCGGATACGGACGAATTCTTGTTGACTATGCTCAAATGAGAAAAGACGGGATTCCGTTTTGGGATGTATTTATGGGTAAACCGCTTTGTGTAGCGGTATATCATATCGCAACAGAAGATAAATCTATAACTCCGGAACAGCTTATTCGTCTAAAAATGCTACCTTCCCAAATGATTATGGATAACATCTTCTATTACGGGGAATGCAAAATCATAGGTAACATGCCGATTGATCCAAAAGAGGATAATTATACTATACATTACGGAAGCAGTATTAGTCTTCGTAATCCTAATTGTCTCTATTACCAATGTGGTAAAATATATGTTGCTCTTGAAGATGAAAAAGAATTGGAACTAAGTAAGAATAGTTCATATGTAGACTTTAGCAACAAAGGCATCGGATGGGATTTGGATATTACACTCCCAATTTTGCTTGAATGCATCAAAAAGAAATCAAACGAGCCATATTGGAATATGATACCTGCTTGGAAAGCAAATCAAGATTTGAGAAATCCAAAATTTAAAAAGGAACTAATACTGGTTCAGAAGCAAATGGGAATAAAATGATTTTTTACATAGACCTTGTTTACAAGCATAGCGCCCAGCTCCGGTAGATAGCGGGTGAGTGCAACTCTATCATCGCTAAGGGGTTATTGTACCTGCCGCAACAACAAAAGGATTACGAACATTTTTGTTCGTAATCCTTTTGTTGTATATATACAGTTGGGCGGTGATTAGCCTTCTCCTGTGGGAGAAGGGGGACCGCGTCAGCGGTGGATGAGGAGTTACTTGAAGATTGAAAACACCTCATCCGTCACGCTTCGCGTGCCACCTTCCCCCACTGGGGAAGGCTATTAAATTTCCCGATAATTTTTCACGCCTTCGTGTAACAGTTTTTTTTTGTTTATTAAGGTTAAGTTCCCCTTCCCTTTTAGATTTTATAAGTTAAAAAAGGCATCACCTCAATAGAAGCAATGCCTTAATGATTCAAATATTACTTTTTCTTCTTAAGAACTACAACAACAACTGCGGCAACTGCAACTGCTGCTACAACACCGATAACGATGAACACAACTGCATTATTATCTGCAGGTGCGGGAGTTTCCTCGGGCGTTGTGGGAACAGCGGGAGTTTCATCGGGAGTGATTACAGGTTCGAGTGTGGGAGTAGGAGTAGGTGTAGGAGTAGGTGTGGGAGTGGGCGCGGGAGCTGCCTTTGCCACGTCTTTTTCCATCCATGCTTGAATAATGGGAGCAAGAATGTCAAATCCGGAGGAGTTGGGATGGATCTTATCGTAAAGATTGATATTTGTACTTACCTTGAGCTGCTTGAGGTTAAGATCGTCATCGGAGAAAAGATCAAGGTAAGGGATATCCCACTTATCGCAAATCTGCTTTGCAACTTCAAAATAGGGACCCATATTGTTAAGATTTCCTGTTACAACAGTCATTCTGAAATTAATGATGTATCCGAGCTTTGCATTGGGGAAGTTTTTCTTAGCATAAGCAAAGGTATACTCAAGTCCGCCTGCAAAGGTATCACGGTCAAAATCACTCATTTCGAAGCTGTCCGTCATGGTACCAACGGGTGCCTTATCCCAAGCATCGTTAACACCGCCGTGCATAATAACGAAATCTGCAGATTTACCGGCTGCAAGGCTGTTCATCATATGATTTACAACGAGATTTGTTCCGCGTACATTGGAAATAGAAGCACCGGAAACACCCTTGTTATAATATTTCATTTCGTTGAAATAACCGATTCTTCCGGGCCATCCGATGCAGTATTTATTAGCGGAATTCCACTCAACGGCTGCTTCTGTAATGGAGTCGCCGTAGAAAACAACGGTTTTGCCGTAAAGAGGGCTTTCTGTATTGAAAACAGGCTTTTCCCTGCCGGAGATCTCACAATACTGATCAAAATTCATTTCCTGATTTACAGTAACAACGAAATCCTCTGCGTTGCCTGTAAGAAGATTAAACTTCATGTATGCGGCATTTTCGGGAACCTCAAAGGTACCAACTGCAAGACCCTTGTTCTTTGAGCTTACTTCGGTATACTTAACGTTTTTAGCCTGATAGAACTTTATGTAAGTTTTTTCTGCGTTAAAGAATTCAACAACAGGAACGTTCTGGGGCTGAGTTGAGTCTGCGTTTGCAAAGTAAACCTTGTCTCCGGGCTTAACTTCGATAAAATCGGAAACGGAGTACTTTTCGTAAACAGAGCTATTCGTTTTGGTCTTGAGAATACCAAGGTGGGAAACTCTTTCCTTTGTGATCGTCTTTGAGTCAAAGAGATTTACATAATCATCTGCGAATGAGCCAAAGCATCCCAAAACAGGAACCAAAATAGTTACAAGTGCGAGGAATAAAGCTATTTTTTTCATTTTATATCTCCTTTAAAGATTAGTTGATAAGGTAAGTATATCATATCATAAATTTAAAGTCAATTGATTTTTATATTCTTTTTTTCAAGTTATTATTGAAATTCAATTTTTTTTATGATATAATCGTCGCAAAATGAATTGAAAGTAACCTAAAAGGAGAATATATATGAGCATTAGAGTTGGAATTTACGGATACGGAAACCTTGGGAAGGGTGTGGAATCCGCTATAGCTCAAAATACGGATATGGAGCTTGTGGGAGTATTTACAAGACGTGATCCGAAAAGTGTTAAAACTCTGACAGGAACCTCGGTTTATCATACAGATGATGCCGTAAAAATGAAGGATGATATCGACGTTATGATACTTTGCGGCGGAAGTGCAACAGATCTTCCCGAGCAGACCCCTGCCCTATCCGAATTTTTTACTGTTGTGGACAGCTTTGACACTCATGCAAGAATACCTGAACATATGGCAAAGGTGGATGAGATGTGTAAAAAAAGCGGTAATATAGCGGTTATCTCAGTTGGTTGGGATCCGGGGCTTTTCTCTCTTGCAAGAATTTATTCGGGAGCAGTACTTAAGGATGGTTCAGATTATACCTTCTGGGGACGCGGCATAAGCCAAGGACATTCCGATGCTATAAGAAGAATTGAGGGAGTTGCAAACGCAAAGCAGTATACTATTCCGGTTGAATCCACTCTTGAAAAAGTAAGAAACGGAGAAAATCCCACGCTTAGTGCAAGACAGAAGCACACAAGAGAGTGCTTTGTTGTTGCTAAAGAGGGAGCGGACAAGGAAAAGATCGCCTCAGAGATAAAAAATATGCCCAACTATTTTGCGGATTACGATACAACTGTTAATTTTATCACCGAAGAAGAGCTTCAAAGGGACCATTCCGGCATTCCTCACGGCGGATTTGTAATAAGAAACGGTGTGACAGGGATTGAAAAAAATAATAAGCATACGATAGAATTCAGCTTAAAGCTTGATTCAAATCCCGAGTTTACTTCATCCGTTCTCGTTTGTTACGCAAGAGCAGCGTACAGAATGAAATTGGAGGGACAAAGCGGCTGTAAAACTGTTTTCGATATTCCTCCTGTATATCTTTCGTCTGAAACCCGAGAGGATATTATCAAAAGACTTCTTTAATTGTTTATAGTATA
>JAZQRT010000005.1:0-3094 GCA_045629725.1 Eubacteriales bacterium
TGGAAAAGGAGTTATGCAGTCTACCTTCCTTCTTTCGGACGGTTCTGCACTTAAACTTACAACAGCATATTATTCAGCTCCAAACGGAGAAAACTATGACGGCAAGGGAATTAAGCCTTCGGTAAAGGCAAGTATAGGAGATGGAGTTATTTCCTATTATGAGGTGGATATCGAGGATGAGGTTATCAAGGCTGCCATAAATGAGCTTAGCAAGTAATTTTAATAATATTAATAATATAAATTTAAAAATCATAAGGAGATATATCAATGGAAATTATCAGAACAGTCACTCAAGAGGGTTATAATAAAATGGTGGAGGAGCTCCACTACCTTAAAACTACAAAGCGTGAAGAAATTACAGAAGCAATAAGAGTTGCGCTTTCCTTTGGAGACCTTTCGGAAAACTCTGAGTACGATGAAGCAAAAGCAGAGCAGGGTAAGGTTGAAACAAGAATCAATGAGCTTGAAGAAATTCTCAAGAATATAAAGATCATCAGCGCGGATGATATCAGCACCGATACAGTAGGTGTTGGAACAAAGGTAAGAGTTCTCAATCGTACAAAGGGCATGGAGGTAACATACTCTCTCGTGGGATTTGGAGAAACAGACCCCTTCCTTGGACGTATATCCGACCAGTCTCCCATCGGTAAGGCTATCAACCACAAGTCTGTTGGAGACGTTGTAACGGTTGAAGTTCCCGCAGGAGTTTTCGAGCTTGAAGTCCTCTCAATTGAAAAGGATTCTAACTAACCGTTTTTTATAAAAAGGAAGCGTGACGCTTCACCCTAAAAGTGTAAGAGCACAAGTAAAATTAAAACAATGACCCCTTTATTAAAGTTTTTGAAGGGTTCTTAGGGGAACTTTTTTCAAAAAGGAAGCGTGACGCTTCACCCTAAAAGTGTAAGAGCACAAGTAAAATTAAAATAATGACCCCTTTATTAAAGTTTTTGAAGGGTTCTCAGGGGAACTTTTTTCAAAAAGGAAGCGTGACGCTTCACCCTAAAAGTGTAAGAGTACAAGCAAAATTAAAATAATGACCCCTTTATTAAAGTTTTTGAAGGGTTCTTAGGGGAACTTTTTTCAAAAAGTTCCCCTAAGGAAAAAGAAAGGAAAAATTATGGCAGAGGAAAAGATTGTTGAAACGCAAGCAAACGAAACAGAATATAACGATCTTGTGAGAGTAAGACGTGAAAAGCTTGCGAACCTTGTGGCAGAGGGAAAGGACCCCTTTGAGATCACAAAATATGATGTTGATACAACGTCCGAGAAAATAAAGACATCCTACGAGGAGCTTGAGGGCAAGAGCGTAAAGATCGCCGGAAGAATCATGAGCCGCAGAATTATGGGTAAGGCTTCATTTGCTCACGTTGCAGACTCAGAGGGCACCATTCAGATATACGTTAAGCGCGATGATATCGGTGAGGATGTGTATAATAACGGCTTTAAGAAGCTTGATATCGGAGATATCGTTGGAGTTGAAGGCTTTGTATTCAAGACAAAGACAGGAGAAACATCTCTCCACGCGACAAGCATTACACTTCTTGCAAAGTCACTTCTTCCCCTTCCTGAGAAGTATCACGGACTTACCAATACGGATATGAGATACCGTCAGAGATACGTTGACCTTATCGTTAATCCCGAGGTTAAGGATACCTTCGTAAAGAGAAGCAGAATACTTACAGAGATCCGCGCATTCCTTGATTCAAAGGGATTTTTGGAGGTTGATACACCCATACTCCTTCCCATCGAGATCGGAGCGTCCGCAAGATCCTTCAAGACACATCACAATACTCTTGATATTGATATGTACCTCAGAATTGAAACAGAGCTTTATCTCAAGCGTCTTATTGTCGGCGGATTTGATAAGGTGTACGAGGTTGGCAGAATATTCAGAAACGAGGGTATGGATACAAAGCATAACCCCGAGTTTACAACCATCGAGCTTTATCAGGCGTATACGGACTATAAGGGTATGATGGATATCGTTATAGAGATGAATACAATGCTTGCAAAGAAGATCTGCGGAGATACAGTTATCACATATCAGGGCAAGACCATTGATATGGGTAAATGGGAAAAGCTCACGATGGTTGAGGCAGTAAAGAAGTATGCAGGTGTTGACTATTATGATTGGAAGAACGACGAGGAGGCAAGAGAGGTAGCAAAGGCAAAGCACGTTGAGGTGCCGAAGGATGCAACAAAGGGAACTGTCCTTGTTGAGCTTTTCGATGCATTCGTTGAGGAGAACCTCATTCAGCCTACTATCATATATGATTACCCTGTGGAAAACAGCCCTCTTGCAAAGAGAAAGCCCACAGAGCCTGCTTTCACAGAGAGATTTGAGTACTTCATAAACGCAACAGAGTTCGGAAATGCGTTCAGTGAGCTCAATGATCCTATCGATCAGAGAGAAAGATTTGAAAAGCAGGTTGCAAAGAAGCGTCAGGAAGAGCCGGAAACAGCAGCGCAGGTTGACTACGATTACGTAACCGCCCTTGAATACGGACTTGCTCCCACAGGCGGACTTGGATTTGGTATTGACCGTCTTGTAATGCTTCTTACAGATAGCGCATCCATCAGAGACGTGCTCCTGTTCCCCACAATGAAGCCGATTGATTGATAAGCATTTCGGCAATTATTTTATAGATCGGCGGAGTTTTCTCTGCCGATTTTTATTTAATAAAAATATTATAGTTTCAAAGCAAAAGCGGATATAAAAGCTCCTTGATGTGAGTTTATATCCGCTTAAAATATTTAGTTTATTATTTAATCAATCGTCATCCTTTTCCTGTGCTCTGAGTGCTTCGGAGATATATCCGCTGTTCTTAAGACACTGATAGGGTGCGTCTTCCTCGGAGTAGAGATAATTTTCTTTGATCTCTTTCCAAATTGCCTTAAGGCCACGATATTTCTCGTCGCCATGGGGGTCTGCATACTCTCTTGTGTAATTTTTATCGGAAAGCACCATTTCCCAGGCAATATCAAAGCATTTCTTGTAGGCAAGGTTGATTATCATTCTTTCACCCTTAAGCCACTGACCTTCAAATCTTTCAAGGAACACGGACCACATTCTGTAATAATAGTCGGTCATGAG
>JAZQRT010000006.1:0-4606 GCA_045629725.1 Eubacteriales bacterium
AATCGGCAGAGAAAACAATATCTCTGCCGAAAATTATGTGTGTCCGTAGGGGCGATTCATGAATCGCCCGTTATCGTTTCGAATGTTCTTGCGGGCGATTCGTGAATCGCCCCTACAAAATACAAACATCCTTATGAGAACGAGCGCAATCTGTCCTTTTTGTTTTGGGATTTTTGTTTTTTTCGTGGAGTTCCTTTGGTGGGGGAAGGGGCAACGCCCCTTAAAAACCTATTATCCAAGCGTAGCCTTCGCGCATTCGAGGGTGTTTTTCATAAGCATAGCGATGGTCATGGGACCGACGCCGCCGGGGACGGGGGTGATGGCGGAAGCGATGGGCTCGACTGCTGAAAAATCAACGTCGCCGACGATCTTGCCTTCCTCGTTTCTATTAATGCCTACGTCAATAACAACAGCTCCGGGCTTAACCATATCGGCAGTAACGAATTTCGGCTTACCGATGGCAACCACAAGGATATCAGCCTCGCGGCAAACCTCCTTGAGATCTTGAGTTTTTGAGTGGCAGACGGTTACAGTACCGTTTTTGGAAAGAAGCAGGAGAGCGGCGGGCTTGCCGACAATATTGCTTCTGCCGAGGACCACGCACTTTTTGCCCGAGATCGTGAGGTTGTATCTTTCAAGAAGCTCAATAACACCGGCAGGAGTGCAGGGAAGAACAGTGGGCTTGCCGATGGTGAGGTATCCTACGTTTGTGGGGTGGAAGCCGTCAACGTCCTTTTCGGGAACGATGGCTTTTAAAATCTTTTCTTCATTGATGTGCTTCGGAAGAGGAAGCTGAACCAAAATTCCGTGTATGGTGGGGTCCACGTTCAATGCTGCAATCTCTTCAAGGAGAGTTTCCTCGGAAACGTTCTCGGGCATTTCGATAACGACCGAGTGCATACCCGTTGCAATACAGGACTGATTCTTGTTTCTTACGTATATCTTTGATGCGGGATCTTCCCCGACAATGATAACGGCAAGGCCGGGAGTGAGTCCTTTTTCATTTTTCAGAGCTTCCACTTCAAGTCTTATTTCTTCCTTGATCTTAGCGGATGTTTCTTTTCCGTTTATAATGATTGCCATTTTACTGTTCCTCTCTTTCCGAATTTAATTATTTGTTTTCCTCTGTTTCTTCTGTTTCTTCTTCCTTTTTGGGAAGATTATCGGGGTGGTGCTTTGCGTTTTCCAAATAAATGACGGGAGAAAGCTCCTTGTCCTTATTCTTAATATAGAGCCAGATCATCGTGCCGACTGCCGCCGCGCAGGAAAGACCGCCAACGAGGGTGGAAACTCTCACGGTGTGGTTGAATATCCAAAGGGAGTCGGTGCGGAGAAGCTCAATAAATGCTCTGCCAAGACCGTACCAAGCGATATATGAAAGGAACCACTGACCGTCAAATTTTTTCTTTTTGTAGAAGATGTTGATAAGTACAAATCCCGTTACGTTCCAAAGAGATTCATAAAGGAAGGTGGGATGATAATAGTGCATTTCATAGGAGGAATGTATATTGGGAAGGATACCCATTCTCCAAGGGAGAGTGGTTTCTGCGCCGTAAGCCTCTGCGTTGAAGAAATTGCCCCATCTGCCTATCGCCTGTGCTATCATCACCGCAGGACCCGTTGCGTCAAGGAATTTCAGGAAGTTGATCTTTTTATATCTGCACACAAGCAAAACTGTGATGAATCCGCCGATAATTCCGCCGTAGATGGCAAGACCGCCGCCGCGGATGTTTATGAGCTCAAGAAGCTTTTCGCCAAGATTGAGGTTATCGTTTGCCATGACCTTGGAGAACATGGAGCCGCCTCCGTTATCCGTGAAAATGTAGTAAAGTCTTGCGCCGAGAACGCCCAGAGGAATGGTGAAAAGAGCGATATCCAAAAGATCGTCCAGAAGAAGCTTTTGTTTTTTTGTTCTGAAGTAGATGTAGGATACGGCAACGATCATGCCAAGGCAGATTATAACGCCGTACCATTTAATTCCTAAAAAAGCATTTTCGTTGACGGTGAATTCGCCAATACCAAGACCGGGGAATGAGATTTTGTTCATATGGTAAGAACCTCCTTGTTTTGTGCCGAAACGGCAATACATATTTTTTCCTTTTTGAAGGATTCCTTTATAATGTTGTTAAGATAGTCCGTGTCAATACTGTCAATAATTTCCGTAACCCTGAAAAGGTCAAAGCCCTCAAGGGCATAGGCGAGAAATTCGTTTGAAATATCCCCTGTTGCATCGAAGGTGACAAGGTGATGGGAGAGCACCACTCGGCGCAGTATCTCAAGCTCCTCGTCGGTGATCGGAGTCCGCGGAATATCCAAGGTAACGTGCTCCTTTATTTTATTTGCGATCTCATATGCCTTTTGGGACTCTCCCGAAAGGGTGATGAGGGACATATCCCCTGCCGAATCGTAGGAGAACTTTATCAAGTGGCACATTTCGCCTTTTTCAAAAAACGAGGTTATAAACTCGTCACATTCCGAAAAATAATGCTCACAAAGCATGTTGAGGGCAAGATCGTGGCGAATACGCTCCTCGGCTCCGCCATGGGAGGGCGGTGTGATCTTAATTCCAAGGTTGAATATGGGAATCGGAACGTTACTTTCCAAGAAAACGAGATCCTTCGTGACCTCGGGAGATTCCGCAGGTCTGTTGTGACGGATGGCTTTGTCGGAATTTGGGATATCCCTGTATACCTCGTCAAGAATTTTTATCACTTCATCGACGTCTGCCTGTCCCGCAATACTGATAACGGTCTTTTCGGGGCAGTAAAAGGCTTCATAAAACTTATAAAGCATTTCGGGGGTGATGCTGTTTACGCTTTCAACGCTTCCGCAAACGCTTTGGGCTGTATTCCTGTTTGAATACATAACGTCCATCATGGCATAGAAGATGGCGTCATAGGGGTCATCGGAATACATTTTTATTTCCTCGGAAATAATGGAGGCTTCGTTTTCCACGTTTTCATCGGTGAAATAGGGAGTTGTAAAGCCCTCAAGTAAGATCTTAAGGGGCGAGGAGATATCGCCCGAAATTGAGAAAAGATAAACGGTTTTGTCAAAAGAGGTGTAGGCGTTGCAGTAAGCGCCGCTTTCTGCCATCTTTTCAAAGGTGTCCTCTCCGTCGGGGTTGGCAAAAAGCTTGTGCTCAACAAAATGAGCCATGCCGTAGGGAAGACGGACGAGCTTTTCGTTTTCGTAAAAAGAATTGTCAAGCCCGCCGCATAAAACTCCTGCCGCAACGTAGGTGGTAGAAAAATCCTTTGGAATTATGTATGCCCTCACTCCGCTTTTGTGGAGTATTTCCGTGTAGCTTTCGCCAAGACCTTGGTTACGTACCGTTTTTACGGCGGTGGTGTTGTTTTTTACCATTATTCACACTCCTCCTTTAAAACGAATACTGTTTTGAGCTTAAGAGCTCCTGCCACTCGTGCAATATCCTCTTTGGTGATAAGCTCGATCTTTTCCACAACTTCCCCTGGAGTCAGATATTTGTCAAGAAGCAGGCACGCCATCTCCCAGCTTTCAATGGAGGTGGGAGAATCGTTTATTCCGCCGTAAGCATTCACAAGGGATGCCTTTGCGGCGCTGAATTCATAATCCGAGATATTACCCGAGGCAAGATCTTGGATTTCTTCAAGAATTGCATTTTTTGCTTCTTCCGTTTTTGAATATTCAAGTCCCGCGTGAATGATGGCGCGGTCCCTTTGTGATATGGGGGAATAATCGCAGAAATAGCAAAGTCCGTGCTTTTCACGGATATTCATAAAAAGACGGCTCACAGGTGAAGTGGAGAGCACCTCGGCAAAAAGTCGGGGTGAAAAATCGTTGGGGTCTGCGTGATAGGTTTCAAAGCCCATGCAGAGAATTGATTGCTCACTGTGGGACTCCTCCGTGATCTCGCTGTAAGGCACAGCTTTGGGAGCTTTGAATTTACCAAGCTCACAGGGTGCTGTGCTTTTGGGATTTATGATCTCGTGGAAGGCTTTTGAAATAAGCTCTGTAACCTCACGGGGGTCCTTTGAGCCTTCATAGAAGAATTCAAGGGCGGCGTTTGAAAGCATACGGTTATAGAATTCACTGACCGCCTCCGAGGTGAGTGCCTCGGCATCCTTAATAGTACCGTATTTTGAAACGCCGACGTCATCGCCCTCAAGGAGTATCTCACGGCACCTTGAAAAAGCGTAGGATTTTTTGTTGTTTGATTTTGTTTTTATGATCTCGATCACAGAATTTTTTTCAAGCTCTGTAAATTTTTCGGAAAGAGAGCCGTCCTTTTCACGGAGCGGGAAAAGCACCACTTGACGGAGAATGTCAAGGACCTCCTCCATGATGGGCGCGTGAGTATATTTTTCGGAAAGGAAAGCAACGCCGAAGCGCACTATCTTCGCGTTTCCCATACGGTAGCTTTCACCGCTGAGCTCCGTATCGTATGCCCTTTGGAGCGCACGGCCAAGACTCAGAGAGGAGGGGTATTTTTCACTTCCCCTCAAAAGCAGGGAAGGCAGTATATATGATACCGTGTTTTCCCCGCTTTTAAGCTCTGTCATAAAGCTCAATGAAAGATATTCACTTTTAAATCTTTTGTCGCTTATAATATTTATACCAACGC
>JAZQRT010000007.1:0-6867 GCA_045629725.1 Eubacteriales bacterium
ACATAAATACTATTAAAAATTCATTTTCTCTAATGAGAATACCACTTATTTTGTGAGAGTTTCTTTAAGCTTTAAAGGTTTAGTTGTTTTTCAGACTTCTCGGAATTTTCCGTTTAATGTTTGTGAAGTCTGTGTCTTAGTTGTACATTGGACCGTACCTTCCTTTTTTATTACTTGAGGTCTCTTTCCTTTGCATCTATATAATAGCACATTTTTTTCAAAAAATCAATTGGTAAAATATATAAACTTTAAGAATTTAATTTGGTAAAATCGCAGATTTTATATTTTTTCGGCGAAAACTCTTTACTTTTTCATTATCTTATGATAAAATAAAAGGGTAGTGTTCGTTTGATATTTGAGGTACGGGTTATGCCCGTATTTTTTTTACAGAAAAAAACTTGGTTCAAGGTCAAAACGATCTGACAGAGGCGTATTCGCACAGCGAGGCTTTTTTTTTCTGCGGCGGAGCGCTTTTTTTAATTTATAGGAAATTACTCTGTTTTGGAATAAAAAAAATTACAAAAGGTGCACTTGTGTGGAGTACAGCTTTTCCCTGCGGTCGTGGACCGCTTTTTTATAGTTTAACATAATCTGAATATTCCGAGGAATTTTGTAAAATAATAATCTAAACGTATATAAAAAAGGGTGATTTTTTACGAACAATTCCTCAGATATAAATGAAAAATATTCCGAGGTCGTGGCTTTTATGGATTCTTCCTTGGGGTATGGTGTGAATTTTGATATAGTCAGAAAAAAGATCATGATCGGAGGCAGGGTGGAGGCGGTTTATTACGGCATAAACGCTTTCAATAACGGACAGATAACCGAGCAGATCGTTGAATACCTCATAAGGACGGAGGCTCTTGCAGGCTTTCTGCCCCATGACAAAGAGAGCTTTTTGAAAAATCTCATTCCGTATTCGGAATCAAGCACGGAAGCAGATCCCGAAAAGGCGGCGTACTTTGTTTTTGCAGGAACGTCGGCGTTGGTTGTCAAGGGACTTGAAGATATAATAATCATTGATTCCCGTCGGTACAGTACGAGAAGTGTCGGAGAGCCTGCAAACGATAAGGTCCTGCGCGGTCCCCGTGAGGGTTTTATTGAGGCGTTGGTAGTAAATACGGGGCTTATTAGACGGAGGATCAGGGACAGCGCTCTCAGAATGGAAAAGCACACCATCGGAAAAAGGACAAAGACCGACGTAGTGCTTTGTTATCTTGAGGGTAAAGCGGACAAAAAATTGCTGAAAAATATCGAAGATACCCTCCTTTCCTTAGAGCTTGACGGGGTAAATATGGGGCTTGAAAGTCTTGCAGAGGTAATGATCGGCGGAAGGTGGTTCAATCCGTTCCCGAGAATAAGGTACACAGAGCGTCCCGATGCTGCTTCGGCAATGATAATGGAGGGCAGTATAATCCTTCTGTGTGACAATTATCCAAGCGCCATGATACTCCCCACCACCTTTTTCAGCTTTACGCAGGATACCAATGATTTTTATTTTACTCCATTCATAGGAAAATATCTTAAAAACGTACGTCTTGCGGTATATGCACTTTCCCTCATTCTGACACCCCTTTGGTATCTGCTCATAACCACTCCCGGAATTTTGCCCGAATGGCTTAAATTTATACTTCCCGAGGGTGAACAAAACGTGCCCGTGCTTTTACAGCTTATCGGGGTGGAGATATGTATTGACGGCTTGAAGCTTGCCTCCCTCAATGCTCCCGATACCATGTCAAGCTCCCTCGGTATAATCGGCGGTCTGCTTCTTGGAGATTTTGCGGTAAGCGTTGGGTGGCTTTCGGAAAACGTAATTTTTTATATGTCCTTTGTTGCTATTGCCAATTTTACCCAGCCAAATTTTGAGCTTGGATATGCCTTTAAGTTTATGAGAATGATAACTCTTGCCCTCACGGGGCTGTTCCACGTATGGGGATTTTCCTTTGGAATTGTTCTGACGCTTATTCTTATCCTCACAACACCCACCATGAGGGGAGCACCTTGTTATCTGTATCCTCTGATCCCCTTTGATAAAAACGCGTTTGTAAGGGTGATGTCAAGAGTTAGTCTTGACAGATGTCAAAAAAACGAAAAATAATGTTCACAAAAGTTCATTTTTGAGTAAAACAAAGAACTATTGACAAAAAAAATATCATATGGTATACTAAACTGAATAGTGATGGAATATGAAGGAGTTTTGACGATGAAAAAAATATTACTCTTTTTTCTATCGGCAGTAATAATGCTTTCTCTTGTTTCCTGTGATACTCTTGATAAATCCAAGCTGAAAAAGCTTGTGAATGAGGAGATAATCGAGGAGGAATATACCGAGAGCACCTATGCCGTATATAAACAAAAATTTGATGAGGCCAAAGTTGTTCTTGAAGATACAGGAACGACTCAGGAAAAAATAAACGAGGCGGCAGAGGCTCTTGATGCTGCCATCAATTCACTTGTAAAAGTTGCAAACTTCAAATCTCTTGAGGAAGCCCTTGCGGTGGAATATCCCGAGGAGAATTACACCAAGGAGAGCTATCAGGAATACCGCGCGGCGTATGAAGCCGCTCTTGAAATTCTTGGAAATGAAGAAACAAGACAGAGTACGGTAAACAGCGTTTTGAAGAATCTCAAGGCGAAGATCGATGCGCTTGTTTCAATGCCCGATACTGCAGAGCTTGACAAGCTTCTCAGCTTGAAGATAGACTCCGTTAAGTATACCGCGTCAACCTACAACAAATATAAGCAGCTTTGCGATGCGGCAAAGACTTTGAAGGAAAAGGCAGCTACCGTTGAAACTCATAACGACGTTGTGGATTGCAAGGCTGAGATAGAGCACTGTGTTGCTCAGATAAAGGATGCAATTGCAAAGCTCGTACCCAGAGGGGATAAAACGGCTCTGCTTGATGCCTATGAGGAGGCGTTTGCACATTATAACGGCAGAATAGACGGAGTTGCGGCTTCTGTTTACTATTCGTCTGAAACGTATCAGGCGTTTGGTACTGCTCTTAATAATGCTAAGAATGCGCTTGACAGTGATGATATGACTCAAAATCATCTGGATCAGATAATAAAGGTCCTTAAGCAGAAGATGGAAGCCCTTGAGCCTTCCCAGGTGAGAATCGAGCTTTATAATTTTATCGTAACAATTCAAAGGGAATACATCGATCACAGTGAGTATTTCACAACCGAAACCTTTGCAGTTTTGAATTCTGCGGTGAACGCTGCAATAGATGAATATAATTCAGCGTCCTCATCTGAGGCAAGAATGAAGGCTGCCATGGAAAAGATCAATAACGCCATATTGGGACTTGAGTATGTGATGATCGTTGGCACGGGAAGAACTGACTATTATTTTCCCTCATACGTATTAAAGGTAGGAACAGCCTTTGTGGGTATTTCGGATTATTTTGCAAATCCGGTTGAATTTGCAACACTTCTCAGCGGTCCCGATAATCCTCACATTCAAAGCATTTCGGGTACTCTTGATTCCGGAATGAATATTCGTCTTGATGACGGAAGCATTGTCAGCATGTCAAGATATATGGTAATAATCAAGCCTGCAGATGCTTCGGCAGAGGGAATTATTTATGATAAGGTTTCCATCGGCAACATTGACCTTATGTGCAACGATAGCGGAGTTGTTTCCAATATCGGAGCAAACCCCACGGAGTATTATGCTGAAAATTCGATCAGCACTCTTGTTTATACGGATGGCGACAACGGTCTTCAGATCGTTGTAACGTACAATATGCTTAAGAATTCTATCTCAAAGATAGAGGTATCTTATAATCCGTTTGCTTGACTTTATAAAAAAGGATTAAATTCATATGCTTGTATTGATAATCAACAGCTTTCTTCTCGGTGTAGGACTTGCGATGGATGCTTTTTCTGTGTCCCTTGCTAACGGACTTAATGAGCCTAAAATGAAAAGAAGCAAAATGCTTTTCGTGGCGGGCATGTTCGGTATTTTTCAGGGGCTCATGCCCCTCATCGGATGGGCATGTGTACACACACTTGCAACGTATTTTGAAGCATTTCAAAAATTTATTCCTTGGATAGCGCTTGTCCTTCTTGCCTTTATTGGCGGAAAGATGCTTCTTGAGGGTATCAAATGCAAGCCTTGTGAGGAAGGCTCGGAAGAAAATTGCTGTTGTACCTGCCTTGGAATTGACGCTTTGCTTTTGCAGGGAATTGCAACTTCAATTGACGCTCTTTCCGTCGGCTTTACTATTTCGGATTACGTATTTATCGAGGCGCTCATTTCCGCTTTCATAATTGCCGCTCTCACTTTTGTGATATGCTTTGCGGGAATAAAGATCGGCAAACGCTTCGGAACCCGTCTTGCGGATAAGGCTTCCATTTTTGGCGGCATGATCCTCATACTTATCGGACTTGAGATATTTATAACGGGTATTATATAATGAACAAGAAGATGCTGTAAAAACTCTACCCGAGTTTTTACAGCATCTTCTGCTTTGTAGAAAAAATCCCGAAGGACTTGTGATCCATCGGGAATTTTTTATTTGCTATTCGGTTTAAAAATTAAACGGATGCCTTAACCTTCTTGAGGCGAACGAATCTGGGAAGGCTGTCTTCCTTGGGAAGCTGTGTTTCACCCTGAATGAGGGGGAGAGCATACTCAACGAACTTCTCTGTCATGCCGTTCTTTTCCTCGTTGAACCATTCAGCGGGGATCTTCTTCTCTGTGTTGGCAACAACGCTGAGGTCGAAGAGCTTTGTGTTGCAAACGTACTTGCCGTCAACGTAGGTTCTCTCAAAGCCAACCATCTTGTCAGTAATACCTGCAGTTGCGTTTTCAACAGCAGCCTTACCTGCGGAGAAGGACTCCTCGATGTCTGTCTGAGAAGCGGAGTGAGCAGCGCATCTCTGGAGAAGGCTGAGCTCGATTCCTCTTACCTTAGCACCTGTCTTTTCCTTGAGGATGGATGCAAGGTATGTTGCAAGACCGCCGAGCTGAGCGTGACCGAAGCCGTCTGTAGCGTTTCCGAGGTCATTGCCGTATTCGGAGATGTACTTGCCGTTCTTATCGTGGATACCCTCGGAAACAGCAACGATACACTTCTTTGTCTTGTTGTAGATAGCCATAACTTCGTTTACGAATGTGTCCATGTCAAAGTCGTTCTCAGGGCAGTAGATGAGGTCGGGACCGCAACCCTTAGCACAAGCAAGAGAAGCAGAAGCTGTAAGCCAACCTGCGTTTCTACCCATGATCTCAACAACAGTGATCATGCCTGTGTCGTAAACTCTTGCATCGTGGTAGATCTCCATAAGAGATGTAGCGATATACTTTGCAGCGGAAGCGTATCCGGGGCAGTGGTCTGTACCTGCAAGGTCGTTGTCGATAGTCTTGGGAATACCCATAACGCGGCACTCGTAGCCGTTCTTGAGCATGAACTTACTGATCTTGTTACATGTGTCCATGGAATCGTTACCGCCGTTGTAGAAGAAGTAACGAACGTTGTACTTCTTGAAGATCTCAAGAATGCGGTTGTAGTCTGTGGGATCAACGTCGGGATCCTTAAGCTTGTAACGGCAAGAACCGAGAGCGGAGGAAGGAGTATACTTCATGAGCTCGAGCTCAGCGGGATCTTCCATACCCATATCGATGAGATTATCATCAAGAACTCCCTTGATGCCGTTGAGAGCACCGTAAACAGCTGTGATGTTTTCGTTTTCAAGTGCGGTCTTAATGCAACCGTATGCACTTGCGTTGATAACGGAAGTAGGACCGCCTGACTGTCCGATTATACATGCGCCTTTAAGTGTCATTTTTAATACCTAACCTTTTCTATATTTTTTTATTATTATACGCTTTTTTGATGCCTTTTTAAGCACCAAATGACATGATATCACATAATTGTTAAAAAATCAATGTTTTTTGTAAAAAACAGAGCAATATTAAGTAAAAAAATCATCGCAAAAGCGATGATTTTTTGTTAATTTTGATGTGAAGTCAATGGTTTACAGTGTTATCCTCAGAAGCTGTATCCTGCTCGGGAGCAGGCTCTGTGTTTTCTGTTGCTTCGGATACGAGGGCTTCTTCAAATTCAGTAGCGACGGGAGCTTCCTTTGCAAGCTTTTCTTCTGCCAAAAGCTGCTTGAATGTGGGGATGGTTGCAACTGCTGCAAGAACAAGACCGATAAGAAGATTGGATATGTAAGAGAACGCCAATTCAATGTCGGAAAGATAAAGGTAAGCGTGAGCAACACATTCAAAGTATGTGGGAACGTAGTCGACCTCACCGGTTTCATACCAATACTTGTAGGTATCAAAAAGATCGGCAGAGAAGCACATATACCATGCAAGCACAAGAACCAAAGCGGCAATTACTGTTGAAATGATAATTCCTTTTTTGCTTGAGCCTTTGGCGAAGAATGAGTATCCGCGATTTGCGGCTATAACACCGACGATTCCGCTTATTCCTGCAACAAAGCCGATCCTGTCAAGTAAAAACCAAAGCACACCGCCGACAAGGGAAAAGAGAAAAGCGCCCACAATACCTGCGACAACGTTTTCGTTTGAACGAATGGTGTTTTGAGTGTTAGTATTCATAATGTACTCCTTAAAAACAAATTGAATAAGTGCCTATATTGTATCATGAAATTAACACTTTGTCAATAACTTGATAGTTGATAACAGGTAAAAACATAAATTATAAGACAAAACAGGGTAAAAAAACTCAATTATTTTCAAAAAAGCTCTTGACAATAAAGATGAAATGTGATACAATCAATCTACCTCTGCGGCGAGGCTTTTGTTTTTATGTCCAAAAGTCGGTCGAAGAGGGAGGTAATATTCTATGGTCGCTTGGGCGATCAAATTTATCAGGAGGTGCCGAAATGAGA
>JAZQRT010000008.1:0-7149 GCA_045629725.1 Eubacteriales bacterium
CCTTAAAAGATATACTTCATTTACCTAAAAAGATAAATGAAGTATATTTATTATATGGTTTTACTTATTATTTTTTGTTAATAAACTCGTTTACTCCGCTGATATCGGCGTATTTTGCAAATTCACTACCGTTTGTTACAACGATGGTGGGAGCCTGCTTTACACCGAATGAGCGTGTAAGATCGGGATTTTCGTCAGCGATGATCTTTTCAAACTCGATTCCGTTCTTTTCAAGAAGGCTTACTGCAACCTTACACTTGGGGCAAGTCTTTGTTGCGAAAAGATATACCTTAGCGTTTGTAAGGTCAGCGGGAGCGGGAGCTGCTGCCGGAGCATCACACTTTACAGTTTCAGCAGTGCCGCTTCTCTTGAGCACGGATGTTCCGATATTGTATTCCTTACGGTGCTTGTATTCCTGAAGCTTACCGTCGTTCCAGTTCTGAACGGGACGGTAGTAGCCTGTGATTCTTGAATAGATCTCTGTACGTGCGCCGCAAACAGGACACTCGGAAACCTCTCCTGCAAGATATCCGTGAGCACGGCATACGGAATATGTGGGAGAAAGAGTATAATAAGGAAGCTTATAGTTTTCTGCGATCTTGCGGACAAGGTTTGCGGCAGATTCCCAAGTGGGCATACGCTCTCCGAGGAACGCATGGAATACCGTACCGGATGTATAGAGAGTCTGGAGCTCATCCTGAATATCAAGAGCGTCGAAAATGTCGCTTGTGAATCCCACGGGAAGGTGGGAGGAGTTTGTGTAGTAGGGTGTTTCGTCTTCCTTTGAGGAAGCAGTGATGATATCGGGATATCTCTTAACGTCGTGCTTAGCAAGACGGAAGGATGTGGACTCAGCGGGTGTTGCCTCAAGGTTATAAAGGTCGCCGTAAAGCTCCTGATAGTCAGAAAGTCTTTCACGCATATGGTTGAGAACGTCCTTTGTGAATTCCTGAGTTGCTGTATGTGTCATATCCTTCTGGAGCCACTTAGCGTTAAGACCAACCTCGTTCATACCAACAAGACCGATGGTAGAGAAGTGGTTGTCAAGTGTTCCGAGGTATCTCTTTGTGTAGGGGTAAAGTCCTTCTTCGAGAAGCTTTGTGATGATAGTTCTCTTTGTCTTGAGAGAACGTGCGGAGATGTCCATCATCTTATCAAGACGGCGGTAGAATTCCTCGGGTGTGGAGGAAAGGTACGCAATTCTGGGCATATTGATGGTTACAACACCGATAGAGCCTGTGGATTCACCTGAACCGAAGAAACCGCCGGACTTCTTGCGAAGCTCACGAAGGTCAAGACGGAGGCGGCAGCACATGGAACGAACGTCGGAGGGCTCCATATCGCTGTTGATGTAGTTTGAGAAATAGGGTGTTCCGTATTTAGCGGTCATTTCGAAAAGCAGACGGTTGTTGGGTGTGTCCGACCAATCGAAATCGCTTGTGATGGAGTAGGTGGGGATGGGATACTGGAATCCGCGTCCGTTAGCGTCGCCCTCGATCATGATCTCGATGAACGCCTTGTTTACCATATCCATTTCAGCCTGACAATCGCCGTATGTGAAGTCAAGCTCCTTGCCGCCAACGATGGCTTTCTTGTCCTTCATGTCCGCAGGAACTGTCCAGTCAAGAGTAATGTTGGAGAAGGGTGCCTGTGTACCCCAACGGCTGGGTGTATTTACTCCGAAAATGAAGCTTTCAATGCACTTCTTAACGGCTTTATAATCAAGATTATCTGCCTTAATGAAGGGGGCAAGATATGTGTCAAAGGATGAGAATGCCTGTGCGCCTGCCCACTCGTTCTGCATGATACCGAGGAAGTTTACCATCTGGTTGCAGAGTGTAGCAAGGTGGCTTGCAGGGGAGGATGTGATCTTTCCGGGAACGCCGCCAAGACCTTCTTCAATAAGCTGACGAAGTGACCAACCTGCGCAGTAACCTGTGAGCATGGAAAGGTCATGAATGTGAATGTCAGCATTTCTGTGAGCATTTGAGATCTCCTCGTCGTAGATCTCAGAGAGCCAATAGTTAGCTGTAATAGCGCCTGAGTTTGAAAGGATAAGACCTCCGACAGAGTAGGTAACGGTTGAGTTTTCCTTAACTCTCCAGTCTGCGATGTTAACGTAGTTATCAACGATCTCCTTGTAGTCAAGGATGGTTGACTTCATGTTTCTGATCTTTTCTCTCTGCTTACGGTAAAGGATGTACGCCTTTGCAACGTCGGAATAACCCGCGCTGATAAGTACGCTTTCAACTGAGTCCTGAATGTCCTCAACCTCGATCTTTCCGTCCTTGATCTTGGGCTCATAGTCAGATGTAACTCTGAGTGCAAGAAGATCTATAATATCGGGAGTGTAGTTTTTGTTCTGTGCTTCGAATGCCTTTGTGATAGCCTGTGAAATTTTTGAAATGTTAAAGTCCGTGACTTTTCCGTCTCTTTTAATTACCTGATACATTTTATTTCCTCCTCAATTTTGTCGTGAGTACACTATATCACATAATATAGCATTTGTCAATAGCAAAAATGCACAATTCACAATATATTGACAAATAAAAAAGAGGTAACCACAAGATGTTGTGGTTAACCTCTTATAGCAACATGCTTAAAAAACGGAGTTAAAATTTGTTGGAAATGCCGAAGAGTTGATTCTTCATATCCTTCCATCACAGAAATTCCTATCAGATCTCCGCTGTCCTTAAAGGGTTGAATAAAATAATTGTCGCTTCCGGCAAGCCATTTTCCGATTTTTATAAAGTCTTCCTCGGTGTGAAAATTCTTTAAGGTTGTGGTTCTGAATTCATATGACACACGTCCGGACTTTAAAATTTCAACGCTTTGCAGAATAGGTGAAACGTCAAAATTCGGGCGACCGACGGTTTCGGGATATTTTTCTGGACAATTTTTTATATCCATGGCGACGTGATCCACAAGTCCCTCGTTAATCAGTTTTTCAAGAGTGTCGGGAAAGGAACCGTTGGTGTCGAGCTTCACAAGAAATCCCATGTCTTTAATTTTTTTTATGAAAGGAATGATATCGGAGTTGATAAGGGGTTCACCGCCTGTGATACAAACTCCCTCAAGGATACCTACGCGGCTTTTTAAAAACTTAAAAAGGTATTCCTGGGTTATCTCCTCCTCTTCCATAAACACAAGTCTTGGGTTATGGCAGAAAGGACAGCGCATATTGCATCCCCCGAGAAATACGGTTGCGGCAAGCTTGCCGGGGAAGTCAAGAAGCGTGAGCTTTGCAAGACCGAGTATTTTCATTATACGTTCTCCTTTGGGTGGTCTTTTATATATTCCTCAAGAATTTCTGCTGTGTAAATAATGTGAGCAAGGCAGGGACGGCGCTTGTAATAATCCTCTGTTCTGTCCTCGGGAGCGTTTCCCTCGGTGGTTTTTACGTTTTGAAGAAGCTCACGGCAGATTATCGTTCCGTTTTTTTCTTTGAAAACCTCGGAAATTTCCTTGATGCGTCCGTATATCTCTCCTTTTTTGGAAGGAGAGGGCTCATCAAAGCCATAAATGAGTCCAAGGACCATGAAAGCACCCGTCATAGTTCCGCACACCTCCCGCATGCGTCCCATACCTCCGCCAAATCCGGAGGCGATCCTCATGGCAGATCTGAAATCTATTCCCGCTTCCTCGGAAAAAGCTCCGAGAATGGATTGAGCGCATCCGTAACCCATCAAAAAGAGTTCTTCAGCGCGTTTAGCCTTCAACGTCATCATTTTTTACCTTTTCAAATAAAGCAAGATTACGCAGGATAGTGGCTTTGCCTCGCCAACTCCACGCTCTTTGCTTAAATTCTTCCTTTGTCATTTTATTTACAGTTTCGCTGTCAAGACAGGGGATAAGATCGTGTTTAAAAAAATCTATTGTACTTGTGGCAACGTTTTGGTTGTGAGGGCATACCCTTTGGCAGATATCGCATCCCCATGCTGTTCCGTACTTGATCATCAGTTGGGATTCTTCAAAGGAGATCTCTCCCTTTTTTTGAGTTATCGCAGAAAGACATTCACCGCAGTTCGTTTTTGGACATGCGTCGATACAAGCACCGCAGCCGATACAGTCCTCAATGGGAAAAGTATGGCAGGGAATTCCCCAATCCCTTGGTTCAATATCGGAGATAATTTCACCGAGAAAAACATAGCTCCCGTATTTTTCGGTAATGAGCAATCCGTTTTTTCCTAGTATTCCGAGGCAGGCCCTTGCAGCTGCATGACGCTCGTCAATTGGAGAAGAATCGGCAAAGGGAAGAAAAGTGTTTTGTGGAAATTCGGATAAAAGATGAGCTATAAGCTTTCCAAAAAAATTCTTGAAAAAAAGGTGATAGTCCCGTCCGAGTGCGTAAAGGGATATATTGTTATTTTCGGGTACTGTGTGAAGATAGGGAATTGCCAAGATAAGAAGGCTTTTAGGAGTGAACTCCTCATATCTCTGAAGCTTGCAAGCATCGGTTATCAAAACATCCTTGAAATCAAGAACAGAAAACAACTCAATAT
This sequence comes from Eubacteriales bacterium, assembly GCA_045629725.1. Classification (GTDB taxonomy): domain Bacteria; phylum Bacillota; class Clostridia; order Oscillospirales; family CAG-272; genus SIG714. Next base: position 4,503 of record JAZQRT010000008.1, read on the forward strand.
CATATGATCTTAAAAACTTTGCCAAATCCATTATCTCACCCCGAGTTATATTGTACACAAAGTCTCCCGAATTTTCAAGAGCAAAAATAAATTTAACTTTTTGTTCTTAAAACCGGCGATTCAAGGAAAAATAAAAGCCTCCAACGTTCCGAAAGGGAAGCCGGAGGCATTTATATTAATTATCTTACGGGATTATTCCTCGTCTGTTGTTTCGTCAAAGTCAACGTCTTCAACTTCATCTTCAATTCCGTCGAGAATTTCTTCCTCGGAAAGCTTTTCATCGAATTCGTCGTCATCTTCGTCTCTTTCAGGCTCGGTCTGCTTGAAGTTTTCAGCAAAATCGAACTCGTTTGCGGGTTCTTCCTTTGTGGACTTAACTTCAATATCGCGGTAACGCTGCATACCTGTACCTGCAGGAATGAGCTTACCGATAATAACGTTTTCCTTAAGACCAAGGAGGTTATCTACCTTACCCTTGATAGCAGCCTCTGTAAGAACCTTTGTGGTTTCCTGGAAGGAAGCTGCGGAGAGGAAGGAGTCTGTTGCAAGAGCCGCCTTTGTGATACCGAGAAGGACGGGAGTCATCGTTGCGGGCTTGAGATCTGTTTCGCCGTTTTCGATGCGTTCCTTGATGATGAGGTTTTCAGCGATAAACTCGCTACGGTCAACAACTGAGCCGGAAAGGAGATTTGTGCTTCCCTGATCCTCGATCTTGACCTTTCTCGTCATCTGACGTGCAATAACCTCAATGTGCTTATCGTTGATAGCAACGGACTGGATACGGTAAACCTTCTGAACCTCTCTGATGATGTAGTCATAAGCCGCATCAAGACCGCAAACATTTGTGAGGTCCTGAGGAGCGATATAACCGTCTGTAAGAGGATCACCAAGCTCAACGATATCGCCTTCCTTAACGATGGGATGGAGGTTATAGGGAATAAGTGTTGTAATGGAGTTACCCTCGGAATCTGTGATAGTGATAGGAGTCTGTCTCTTTTCATTTTCAAGACCGATCTTAACAGTACCTGCAAGTCTTGCGATCTCGGCTGTCTTCTTGGGACGGCGAGCTTCGAATACTTCTTCAACTCTGGGAAGACCCTGTGTAATGTCGCTTCCTGCAACACCACCTGTATGGAAGGTTCTCATGGTAAGCTGTGTACCGGGTTCACCGATGGACTGAGCAGCGATGATACCAACAGCTTCACCAACGCTTACCTTCTTGCCGCTGGACATGTCTGCACCGTAACAGTGAGCACATACACCGTACTTGCAACGGCACTGAAGAATAGTTCTGATATGAACTCTCTTAACTCCTGCCTTAACGACCTTTTTCGCGATATCGTCATTGATGAGAGTATTGTCGGGAACGATAACGTTTCCGCTTTCATCAACGATATCACCGAGAGAATATCTACCGGAAAGACGGCTTGCAAGAGATTCGATAACGCGGGTTTCCTTGCCGTTACCTGTCTTTTCCTGAATCTCGCTTACCCAAATACCTTCTGTTGCGCCGCAGTCTTCCTCACGGATGATAACGTCCTGAGAAACGTCAACAAGACGTCTTGTAAGGTAACCTGAGTCGGCTGTACGAAGAGCTGTATCGGAAAGTGACTTACGAGCACCACGTGCTGCGATGAAGTATTCGAGGATGTTAAGACCTTCACGGAAGTTCGCCTTGATCGGGATCTCCATTGTTCTACCGTTAGCTGCTGACATAAGTCCGCGCATTCCGGCAAGCTGACGCATCTGAGTGGAGTTACCACGGGCACCGGAGTCAGCCATCATCTTGATAGGATTGTATCTGTCAAAGGAGCGGTTAAGGCTGCTTACGATCTCCTTGGTTGCTTCTTCCCAAACTCTGAGGACTCTGTTATATCTTTCGTCCTCGGAAAGCTCACCCATCTGATAGTATGCAGAGATCTGTTCAACCTTTGCTTCTGCTTCGCGAATGATGTCCTGCTTATTTGCAGGGATAACTACGTCTGATACGGAAATTGAGATAGAAGCTCTTGTGGAGTACTTATAACCCATTGCCTTGATTCTGTCAAGAACCTCAGCAGCAACTGCTGTACCGTGTGTCTTGATGGTTCTGTCTACGATCTCCTTGAGCATATCCTTACCGCAGGTTTCGGTAACCTCAAGCTTAAAGTAGTTTTCGGGAATTGAACGGTCAACGAACCCGAGGTCCTGAGGGATCTCTCTGTTGAAGATCATGCGTCCGAGAGTAGCGTCCACGATATCGGACTTCATTTCTCCGTCAACTTCCTTGGTAACTCTTACCTTGATGGGAGCATGGAGACCGAGGCATCCGTTTTCATAAGCCATCATAGCTTCGTCAAAGTTACGGAATACACTTCCTTCTCCCGCTTCGCCTGCCTTATCTATTGTAAGATAGAAGGAACCGAGGACCATATCCTGAGAGGGAACCGCAACTGCGCGTCCGTCAGAGGGCTTAAGAAGGTTATTAGCAGAAAGCATGAGGAAACGCGCTTCTGCCTGTGCCTCAGAGGAAAGGGGCACGTGTATAGGCATCTGGTCACCGTCGAAGTCAGCATTGAAGGCTGTACATACGAGGGGATGGAGCTTGATAGCTCTACCTTCAACGAGTACGGGCTCAAATGCCTGAATAGAAAGACGGTGAAGTGTG
>JAZQRT010000009.1:0-6009 GCA_045629725.1 Eubacteriales bacterium
GCGGAGCAGTTGCGGTTTGCATAGATGTTGAGCAGTCGGATGAAACTATCGTACAGATGATCGCTATGGCAGACGTAAATGCAATGTTTTTCATCCATCCCCTTAAGGAGCTTTGTGAAGAATATTTGCAAAAGGGCGTAAAGCTGTATTTACTTTCGGGAGACGGCGACTATCCGGGAATTTATGACCTTATAAACGAGGGCAGTGTGATCAGGAGCAGTACGTCCCCGACAGAGCTTGAATGTGATGTTTCTCCGGATGCAACAGCGTCCATTGTGTTTACATCGGGAACAACAAGTCAATCCAAGCCCGTAATGCTTTCACAGGAGGCGATACTCACCAACGCATCGGATGCCCTTGCAAACGTTGCGATCGGTAGAGTTGCTTTCACATCACTTCCTTTTTATCATACCTATGGAATGACTTGTTCAGTGCTTTCAATGCTTATCGGAAAAGCACACTTGTATATAAACGGCAATTTAAAAACTGTAATGAGAGATATACAGTTGGCAAAGCCGCACACTCTTTTAACAGTACCGCTTATGCTTGAAACGATCTACAGTAAAATGTGGCTCACAGCAGAGGAGATGGGAAAAGCAGAATCTCTTAAAAAGCTTTTTAAGATCAAGAGGTTTTTGTATAAGAATGGAATTAAGAAGCCGGGTAAGGTTCTGGATGCTTTGCGAGAAAAATGCTTTGGTAAGATTAGGCTTGTCATTTGCGGAGGAGCGCACATGAATTCTGAGATAATGATGATGTTTCAGATAATGGGTGTCCTTATTCTTCAAGGATACGGTATCACCGAATGTGCTCCACTTGTCAGTGTAAACAGAAATAAGGCAAATAAATTAGATTCCGTTGGAACTGTAACGGCAAATTGCCGTGTTAAGATTGAGGACGGCGAGATCCTTGTCAGTGGAAAAAACATTATGAAGGGATACTATAGATCTCCCGAGCTTACACAAGAGGTAATGAGGGGTGAATGGTTTGCAACAGGCGATGTCGGTTACATTGATAAGGATGGATATTTATATATCACAGGCAGAAAAAAGAATCTGATCGTGTTCAAGAACGGCAAAAAGCTTTCTCCCGAAAAAATCGAGGAAAAGATAAAGATGATCCCTCTTGTACAGGATGTTGTGGTATACGGCTCTCTCAGCGGTGTGTCTACGGATGACGTTCAGGTTTCTGCAAGTATTTTCCCAAACAAGGAGCTTTCCGAGGGATTGACAAGATATGAGATCCTTGAAGCATTGCAAAAGGACATTGAAGAAATCAACAAAACCCTGCCTATGTATCAACAAATTCAAATGATCAATATCAGAGAGCAGGAGTTTATAAAAACAGCGCTTAAAAAGATCAAGCGACATTTGGTGTAAAATAGAGGTTAAAATGGAAGAAAGTCTTTTTAAATTTATTGAGAAAACAGTGTATAAGGTAACTGGAAAAAAAGGGATCGTATACGATACCGATTTTGTAAAGGATCTTGAGCTTTCCTCGTTTGACATTATGAATATCGTTGCAATTTTCGAGGATCATTTTGACATTGATATTCCAAACCGTGACGTATGGAAAATGCGCAAGGTAAAGGATGTAATCGATTATATGATTGCAAAGGGATATACAAACGTATGAAGGAAGATCTCGGTGTAGTTTATTTGTACGTTTATATTAACGGCAAGGATAACCGAACTGAAGAGAGGATCCGATTTTCTGTAAAGGAATATCTGAAGGATCTGTCAAAAGGGGAGCTTGAACAAGCTCCTCATTTTGATAAAGAGATCAATGTTGGCAGAACCTCCAGAGGGAAGCCATACATTGAAAATATGATGGATATTGGTATCTCAGTCAGCCATAGCGCAGACCATCTTGTGTGCGCGGTTGGAAAAGGAGAGCTTGGTGTTGATGTGGAACGTCCCAAGAGCCTAAAAAATGAAAGTCCGGAAGAAATGAAAAAAAGACTAACGGGTATTGCAGAAAGGTTTTTTAATCCATCAGAGGCAGAATACGTAAAGCTTGATCCTGTAAATAATTTTTATAAGGTCTGGACTGCTAAGGAAAGCTACGTAAAGCTGTTGGGGAAGGGAATTGATGAAACCTTTTCAGATAACTGTGTGGTCTCGCAGGACTTTCACAGGGCGTATTCAGAAAAGTCGGAATTTGCAAAATGGAAAGCGGAGGAGATATATTTTTCTCAACGTGTCCTTGATTCAAAATATTATTTATGCATATGCTCAAGAGAGCCTGTCGACGTAAAGGTAATATATTTGAAAGAGGTATAAAACACAATATATAGAATAAACATGAAGATATATGTGTAGATATTGTGTTTTTAAATCACCGAAGAATCATAATCAATTAACATGGAAAAAATTACAAAAAAAATTTTGTTGTTTTTTTGAAATGTGACTGATAAAGTGACTTTAAGATTATATAATCAGCGTGACAAATGAATTCGAGGTGAAATATGAAATCGCAGGTTTATGACAGTGTTTTCAGAACTTCAGTGGTGTGCGTTGATAGTTACAATGATAGAATTCTTTGCGGACGTATAAATAACGAGTATTGTCCGGATGGAATATCATTCAAAAGTACGATCGAATTCTTGCTAAATATGGAATACGTTTTGGAGGAAATGAATTGGGCACAGTCCTTTTCAGGCAGAAGGGTATTCCAATCAGTTGAGGAAAGAGCTGCGCCGACAGTCTCGGCTGAGCAGATAAAGGAAGGAAAGCTTGCAACCTTCTCGGTTCGAATCTTGTTCAGACAAAACTCAAGCTGGCAGGGCACTCTTTACTGGCACGAAAAGAAGCAAGGAGAGAGTTTTAGAAGTGTACTTGAACTGCTAACCTTAATGGACAGTGCACTTGCACCCACAGTTAAAAAGTAAACAGTATGAAACAGTATGTTTTTCATACTGTTTATTTTTTTGACTATAAGAAATATATTTTTAAAAAAAACAGAAAATGCAACCGAAAATGTGACTCTTAGATGGTAGTGTATGTGCGTAAACGTAAATAACTTCTAAAAAAGGAGATAAGATATGAGAAATATTATTAAAAAAACCACATCCGTTATATTAACGGCATGTATGGCACTTGGAGTTTTTACATCATCGATGCTTGTTGGATTGGCAGAACAGTCAACAGATGCAAAAACACTTGAAGGAACAAAGACAGCCGAAAAGATTGAAAAAGATAAATACGGTATAACAGTTACAGTTCCCGGCGGTGATGTGGAAAACGTACATGACGAGGTCATTGTAATGGTTGACGGCTCTTATTCAATGGACGAGGAATGGGAGGATATGAAAAAGGCTATCGTAGCGATTGGCGAAAGTGTTCTTGATGGAACAGGCGCAACACAGCTTACGCTTATGTCCTTTGGAATCAGCCCCAACGTAGTGCTTGAGCATGTAAAAACAGTAGAAGAGCTTGAAAGAACACTTCCTTCCAAGCCCGGCGGACTTCTTTACGGACGTTCCGCAACCAACTGTGACGGTGCATTTGAGGGAATTGAAAATTACCTTGATATGCATGACAAGACACTCAAGGATGCATTTGTTATTTTCCTTTCCGACGGCGGTGCAAACCTTAATTCAGAAAAGGTAGATTGGATTACTGTAGCTGGAAAGATTTCTGCTAAAAACGCACTTGCAGTTCAGCAGGATGAATTCAACAATGTAACGCTTGGCAATGCAGTTATCTCTGAGGCTTCAAAAACAGTTTACGGTGACGACCTTGACAACATGCTTGCAAAGTGGAAGTTTATGTTCGATAGCGATGCTAAACTTGCTGAGCTTGATGCAAAATTGGCAGAACTTGACACTGCTTCCGAGGAATATGCGGCAGTTAAGGTAGAATTTGATGCACTTCTTGCAGAATCCGGTGAAGCATATAATTACGTACTCAATAAGTTCAAAGAAACAGATGAATCAGGAAAGACCAACGCTCAGAAGTGGGTCGTTGAGGTTTACAGAGACTTCTATGAATTCCGTGGATTGACAGAGGGAGAAAAGTATCCCGTATACGTTGCGGAATATGCATACGTTGATTATCAGAAGGAAAACAATTACCGTTTGTACAATACGTTCTACTACGTACTCAGTCTTTCCGGAATCGCCCATGATAACGTTGACGGTGTTAAGGGCTACTATGCAGGCGAAGAAGCAGCAAAGGCAGCTCTCCACGAAAAGATCGACCAGCTTTATATCGTAAGATATGGCTACGATCACCGTTCAGGCTGGATGACAAACGTAGAAGGCACAACCTTCGTACAGTCTGATAGCGTAAGCACACTTACACAGGCTCTTGCAGAAACTCTCAAGGAGCTTTCCAAGACTCCTTACAACGACGTTGTTATTACAGACTACATGAGTAAGTGGGTAAATCTTGATCCTTCTACTCTTAAGATCGTAGACGTAACAACAGGTCAGGTTATTTGGACAGCAGCTGATGGTTGGCTCATCACTGAAGGCCGTCCTACAGCACAGGAAGTTCCTGTAATTGTAGAGCTTATTGAAAAGGACGGATATGCAGCAGGCGGTCCCGATGTTGAAGGAAATATCTCCGGTGACATCTACAAGCTTACTTGGTACGTTAAGGATGGAGCACTTCTCCGTTCAGACAACTATAAGCTTGTATACGAGGTAACTGTGGATACCGCTGAGAACGGATTCGAGTACGGTGTGGATTATCCCGCTAACGGTGAGACAAATATCACCTATACAGATGAAACACCCAAGAAGGTTACTGTTAATATCAAGGTTCCTAACGTTACACCCGAAGCACCTAAGAAAACAACTGTATCCTTCGAGTCAGGTGAGGCTTCCAACATAAGCTTCATGCTTATTGATAAGGCAACAGGTAAGGTTACATTCCTCAAGAAGATCGATATCGGTGGTGAAACATCCTTTGAGATTCCTACCGAGGAAGGTTATATCTCTGCAGTATTTGTAAAGCAGTCCACATCCGGTATGTTCTGGACTTCTGAAGAAATTGATGAAGAGACACAGAATGCAGTTATTAAGTGCCTCAAGGCAAACAATCCCTCATACAAGGGTCACTGGTCCGAGTTCTTCTTTGGAGATGGCGAATGCACTTGGGAATTTAAGCGCGGTAAGAAAGTAACTTATACCTTCTCAGGTGCAGGTGCAGTTATCAATAAAGACACTAGCGATGTGCCTGTGGTAGAACCTGAGATTGAAGATACACCCGTTGTTGAAGATACTGTTGTAGATATACCTGTAGTAGAGCCTGAGGTAGTAGAGCCTACTCTCAACTACACACTTAGTGGCGGAAGCATCAAGAACTGGGTAGTAGTTGACGGTGTAACTGCAATCTATGTTGAAGCAAACGGCAAGATCCCTGCAGTGATCTGGACATCTGAAAAGGTTGATGATAAGGCGATGAACAAGATCGTTAAAGCACTCGGCGCAGATGCAGACGTTAAGATCTCAGGCGAGGGCAAGCATACTGTTGAGTATCAGCAGAACAAGAACAAGACAAAGACAGTTACTTATACATTCAAAAAGATCTGACGTAAAAGTTAGAGAAATGGTATAAGATCTCTTTGTAAAATAATTTAAACGAAGGCCCTTCCATGGAGCGTAGCCCTGTGGAAGGGTTTTTTTATAAAAAAAATTATTTTTTTATAAAATGTAACCGGTTTTGTAACTCCAATATTTATAATTTAATCAGAAATAAAGAATATATTTGAAAATTATATAAAAATTATAGATAGGAGATTCATGAAATGAAAACAACAGCAAGAAAAATAGTAACTCTTTTGGTTATCATGTGTATCAGCATGAGCATGTTTGTAATTCAGTCAAATGCAGAAGAGATAAATATCCCTAACGTTTATATTGAACTTGTAAAGGGAGAAAGCACCACCTCGACAGGATCGGTTAGTTCAAACGGAATAAAATATATCCGTGTTGTAAGTGCCAATGCCTCGGAGCTTGAGTCCGTTGTCAACAAAATCGCTGCAACCGGTATCAAAGCACCT
>JAZQRT010000010.1:0-1806 GCA_045629725.1 Eubacteriales bacterium
GCGAATTCCACCGATATATTCAAATAAAAATTGACATACAGCGCCCAAAGAATAGTGATTAAAGCTATCTCTGAATTTGTCAAATCCATCCCAATTCTCGGGCATTGTGGTAGCTCCCATAAGAATCGGGCTTAGCCACGATGGTGTTTCGGTTTGCTCTAAAATTCTGAAAGCCTCCTCCTTAAGACCGTTATTGCAAAGGGTGGGAAGAAGATAGACGGTAGATAAAAAGCCCGTGTTCAGGTGATAGCTTGCATTAACGATTTCTTTTCTCAGTTCGCTGATTACAAGTGCCTTTTTGTCATCCTCTACCATATCCAAGGCAAGTGCACGAACGTATGCCGCCTGATGTCCCTTTTGTATAACGCCCTCATCTGATATCAGGTATTTACTGTAAGCATATTTCAGCTTTTTTGCAATCCTTGCATATTTCTCGGCATCCTCACCTTTACCAAGAATTTTTGCAATATGAGAAAGATTATCGCAGCTTCTTTTGGTGTAGGCGGTAGCGACCTCGGGCTTTCCGTATTTCGCCATATGAGTCACGTAATCTGCCGCTGTTCCGCCCTTCATAAACAGCTCTATAACCTCGGGTGCAGGCGGGAGAGGCTCGTTCCATTCTCCGTAATGGAACCTGGTATCGTAAATCAGATCGCCCTCTCCCTCTTTGTACCAGGGCTTATCCGAATACAAGGGATTCTTCTCCTTCATACAGGAAAGGGAAAAATCTACCCAGCGACGGGCACATTCATAGTGATCCTCTAAAATCCTTTTGTTTCCGTACATAAGGTAGAGCTGATATGGAATCCAGACTGCGCTGTCTCCCCATCCCACACTATCTTCGCCTATGTGACCGTTTCCATCTGGGCCTGCAAGAGCCATTGCGGGATTTGTCTTTTTTATCTTTTCAAGCTCTGCCGGGTTATGTACCGACGAGGTGGAGGGGAAAGTGATTCCAACCTTACCGCTTGAATATTGTTCTATTCTCTGATCTGCAAGCCATTTTTCAAAGAAGCTCTCCACGTCCATAAAATAAGCCGCAGTATTTACGTATATCTGTGCGTCACCGGTCCAGGCATTTCTCTCACGTGTAGGGCAATCAACGGGTACGTCGAGGAAGTTACCCTTTTGACTCCACCTTGCGTTTTCCACTAATTTATTTATTAGTGGATTCGAGCATTTGAAGTCGCCGACCTCCTCCATATCCGAATAAAGAGCGATTGCACAAAAATCACCGTCCTCTATCCCCTCGATAAGAGCATATCTAAAGCCGAAGCAGCTGAAATGAGGCGTGTATTCTTCTGTATCACCGCCATGGCAGATATAGGTTATCTCTTGGAATTCCTTCATTCCGCCATCGCAGTTTGCTGTGGAAAAGACTCCGTTTTTATCAAGCCCTTCACCGTGCTTTATGTGTATTATCTGTCCCGGGGTGGTATTATGTAAAGTCATCTTTACATATCCCGCAATATTTTGTCCGAAATCGGCAACAAGATTGCCAGCGCTGTCTCTGAAAAGCTTACCCAAAAATCGTTCTTTTTCTCTTGTGGGAACACCTTCGGTTTTAATCATTTCTGCATCTGTGTGGTCGCTTGAAATAGTAGCACTTAACCACTCGCAGGGCGTTATACGGGCATCGTAAATCTCACCCTTTTGCATATCACTCGAAATGATCCCGCCGCAGGATACGAGAAAGTCCTCATCGGTGTTTATATAATCCGTATTTCCATTCTCGTATTTTAACTCCAACGAGGCGCAAAGAGAGAGCGTATATCCGAAGTTGTTTTTCCATCTCCACCAACCGTC
>JAZQRT010000011.1:0-2784 GCA_045629725.1 Eubacteriales bacterium
GAAAAACGGGGCATCCTCCTGCAAAAGCTTAAGGAAAAGTCGGTCGCCCTCCCATATGGGCAGGGAAAGGACTCGATCTTTTTCTATCCATTCAAGAGTTCCCTCGTCACAGGGAATAATATCCCCCGAAAGTCCCTCCGCTTTATAAAGGTACATGCACTCGTCCTCCCAAATATCGGAGTAGAAGAATATCACTCCGGAAAGTGTCATTTTTGAAGCTTTAAGTCCTGTTTCCTCAAAAAGCTCACGGTGGGCGCACTCAGAGGGAAGCTCTTCTTTTTCAAGATGACCGCCGATCCCTATCCATTTTCCGCCGTTTGGATCGTTTTTCTTGCGGTTTCTGTAAAGCATAAGGTATTTTCCGTCCCTTTCGGGATAACAAAGCGTTGTAATTTTCACAGCGTGAGCACCTCTTTTAAATAATTTTTGATTTTTATAATGTCATCATCTTCAAGATCTGAATAGTTTATAACGAAGGTGGATTCGTAGTCCTTTACGGGATTTTTGCAGAAATCCGCAAGGGACACGGCAAAGCCTTTTTCCTTAATATATTCGTATACCCTGCGAGGATTTTTCAGATCTTTGAATTTAATGAGCAGGTTCGTTCCCGTAACGGAGGGTAGAATGGTAATGTTTTCTTGAAAGCTTGTTTCTCCGAGCATGTCTGTGATATTGTTTTTCTTTTTTTTGTAAACCGAACGGCAACGGTTGATATATCTTTCAAAATGACCGCCGCCGATAAATTTTGCAAGGGTATATTGCTCAAAGGCGGCAACGGTGCAGGAAAGAGCTCCTGCCTTTGTGTGCAAAAGTCTTGAAAGCTCCTCGGGGAGAACAAGGTATCCGACGCGGAATGACGGCGCAACGGTGCTTGTAAAGGTGTTCATGTAGATCACTCTGCCCGTTGGGTCAATAGTCAAAAGCGGGTCAATACGTCTTCCCGAAAGGCGAAGCTCTGAGTCAAAATCGTCCTCGATTATATATCTTCCCTCACTCTCGGCAAGCCATGAAAGTAGCTTTTGGCGTCTTGTGATCGTCATAACGCAGCCCGTTGGAAAATGGTTTTGCGGGGATATATGGAGCACCGAGGCGCCGCTTGAAAAAAGCGCTTCGGGCTTAACTCCTTCAAGGTCCGTGGGAATATATCTCACAGGTGCGCCGCCAAGGGAATAAATAGTTGGTATTTTTTTATATCCGGGGTCCTCCACGGCATAGATCTTCGTTCGTCCCAAAAGTGTAAGAATGAGAGTACAGAGGTATTCCGTTCCCGCGGCGATGATGATCCTGTCGGGAGATACCGATATTCCGATGGAGCGGTAAAGATAATTGGATATCTCGCACCGAAGCTCCATAACTCCCTCAATGGGCATACGGTCAAGGAGGCTGTCACCGTACTCGGAAATAACACTTCTCATAAGTCTGCTCCAAACGGAGAAGGGGAAAAGCGAGCGCTTTTCGTTGCTTTTGTCATTGTTTTCCTTTGAAGAACTGTGCTTTGAGGGCGTTTGTGCTTTTTGAGGCGAAATAAATTCGTCTTGTACCCTTTCTGCAAAATAACCCTTTCGGTATTCCGAGCGGATATAACCCTCGCTCAGAAGCATATCATAGGCATTCTGCACCGAGGTAAGGCTCACTCCGCAGGATGCGGCAAGTGCTCTTTTTGAAAAAAGCTTTTCTCCCGAGCTGATCTTTCCTGTCATGATATCCTCTTTAATGCAGCGATACAAATATTCGGAAATAGTCAGATCGCCTTTTTTATCAACTGAATACATAATAACCTCATCTGGTATCTTGTGAAAATATAAAATTGGGTATTTAAAAAATACCACAACCGTATTATAATACATTTACAGTAAAAAATCAACACCTTATTTAAAGGAGATACGCAAAATGAAAAGAATTCTCACAGTACAAGATATATCCTGCCTTGGCAAGTGCTCACTCACGGTAGCGCTTCCCATAATTTCCGCTATGGGTATTGAAGCGGCAGTGCTTCCCACGGCAGTGCTTTCAACACATACACAGTTTTCAAGATTTACATTCCGTGATCTGACGGAGGACATAAAGCCCATTCTCGATCATTGGAAGGAAGAAAAGATCTCCTATGACGCGCTTTACACAGGTTATCTCGGCTCGGGTGAGCAGATATCTCTTATGAAGGGTATGTTCCGCGACTTCGGCGAGGGAATAATCAAATTTGTTGACCCTGCCATGGGTGACAACGGCAAGCTTTATTCGGGATTTGACATGGATTTTGCCAAGGAGATGGCAACACTTTGCGCTGAGGCTGACGTTATCGTTCCCAATATGACCGAGGCGGCGTTCATGCTCGGTGTTAAGTATGAGGAAAAGGCAAACGCACACTATTATCTTGACATGATAAACGAACTGAGAAAGCTCGGTGCCAAGAGCGTTGTTATCACAGGCGCAAGTCTTGAGGATGGCAAGCTTGGCGTTATCGGTTATGACGATGAATCCAAGTGCAATTTCAGCTATTTTACAGAGGAAGTTAAGGCAAGATTCCACGGAACCGGCGATATTTATTCCTCCGTATGTCTTGGCGGTCTTGTTGCGGGAAAATCTCTCCCTGTGGCATCTGCTCTTGCGGCTGACTTTACAGCGCTTTCCATTCAGAAGACCCTTGAGGATGAAAAGGGCAACTGGTACGGTGTAAACTTCGAGCAGGCTATCCCCATGCTCGTTGACAGACTCAGATAATTGGTTTTATAGGATTTTCAAGGGGGAACTTTTTGAAAAAAGATTCCCCCTTGCCCCCCCAAAAAG
>JAZQRT010000012.1:0-18178 GCA_045629725.1 Eubacteriales bacterium
AGTTGTCTGACAAGCGAGGCATGCATGAAGCTCGTTGTCACCCTTGATTCTGTAAATGGTAGCACAAGCACCGCAGAATCCGTTACGGCATCCGCATCCGCGAACGAGTGTATAGCCTGCATATTCCATAGCAGCCATGATGGTCAGGTTTTCCGGTACTTCGTATTTTTTACCCATAAGGTAAACATTAACCATATTTTCCATTTATGTAAACTCCTTAATCAATATTCATCGGGCAGTTCGTCAAGTTCATCGAATGAGAACACGGGACCGTCCTTGCAGATGTATTTGTTTGCAATATTACAACGTCCGCACTTACCGATTCCGCACTTCATCTTCATTTCAAGAGTGGTAAATACCTGCTCCTTCTTGAAGCCAAGCTCCTGGAGTCCTGCAAGTGTAAACTTGATCATGATAGGAGGTCCGCACATGATTACGGTCTTATCCGTTGAGAATCCAAGCTCCTTTACATAGTTGGGAACGAATCCAACGTTTCCTGTCCAGCCCTCTTCCTCGCGGTCGATGGTGAGGTGAAGGTCGATTCCGCACTTTTCCATTGTCCATTCGTTGGAGATCTCCTCGAAATCTACAAGGTCAGCGCTTGAACGTGAACCGTATACAACGTCGATCTTACCGTACTTTTCACGGTTATCGCGGCAATAGTTAATTACGGAATGAAGGGGAGCAAGTCCGATTCCTCCTGCGATGAAGAGGAGGTCCTTGCCGAGGAATTTATCGTCAACGGGGAATCCGTTTCCGTAAGGTCCTCTTACTGTGATCTGCTGTCCAACGTCCATAAAATGGAGCCAGTCGGTAAGACATCCGCACTTCTTAATTGAGAAGTCCATGTATTCTGTCTGTGTGGGAGATGAGGTGATGGAGAACATCGCCTCACCTACTCCGGGAATTGAAAGCATTGCGCACTGTCCGGGCTTATGCGCGAAGGGCTTCTTTCCGTCAAGTGTAAGAACTCTGAAGGTCTTAACGTCAGGAGTTTCTTTTCTTATTTGTGTTACTACTCCCACTATTGGGATCAATTCTTCGTGGTTCATTTCTTTTCCTCCCCAATCAGTGTTTTTGCAACCTTAACGATATTCATTGAGATAGGACATGCTGCAAGACATCTTCCGCATCCTACACATCCGGGCTTGCCGTTAAAGTTTTTGGGATAATACACAAGCTTGTGCATAAATCTCTGTCTGAATCTTTCAACCTGTGTGGGTCTGGGCTGACCTGCGGACATCTTTGTGAAGTCGCTGTACATGCAGGAGTCCCAGCATCTGTATCTTGTTACGTCGCTTCCGCAGGAGAATTCCTTAATGTCATAGCACTGACATGTGGGGCAAACGTAGGTACAGGTTCCGCAAGCAAGACAGGAAGAAGAAAGATCCTTCCAATTCTTATCCTCAAAGATCTCCATCATCTCACGGCGATCACCCATTCCCTTTACGGGAAGTGATCCGAGAGGAAGATTCTTGAAGATCTGCCATGCTTTTACGGTTTCGGGATAAATATCCTCTTCTTTAGCCTCACTGAGAAGCTCTTTTACTGTTTCAATAAGCTTTTCGCCCTTCTCTGTATATGCTTCCATATACACCTTGTCTTCTGTGAACCATGTTGTAACGTCACCGTTCTTGGGCATTACAGGGTCGATATCAACCGCTGTACAGAAGCAGGTCTCGGCAGGTCTTGAGCAAGCTCTTACAACGATGGTTGCGTGCTCGCGTCTTGCCTTATAGTATCCGTCAACAGGCTCCTGAAGGAACACTGTATCGAGAATTCCGAAGCTTTCCGCATCACATGCTCTTACTCCGAAAACCACGAAATCACGGTCTACCTTTTCTTCGGGTGTAATGGTTACGTTTTTGCCCTCAACCTTGAACTTAACGTAGTTCTCCATCTGAGGGAAGAAGAAATCCTTTGCGCTTCTTCTTGTGTTGAGATTATCGGAAAGCACTGCGCCTTCTTCCCAGAGCTTGTAATCAGATTTGCCTGTTTCATCGTTCTGGGGCATATAAAGTCCGTACTTTTCAGAAATTTTTGCAAAAAGCTCAGAGAGTTTTTCACGAGGAATAGAATACATCATTTCTTATCTCCTCCTCTTTGATATACTATTGACGGCTCAACGTCATCCTTTGTATAGCTTGTCAGAGGTGTACGGCAATCTGCGCTTTCGCCTGCCATATATTCTCCGTAAAGCTCGTTCATATCCTTGATAAGCTTGCGGTTGAGAAGGTGGAGCGGGATATGCTGAGGACATACTCTTGTGCACTCTCCGCAGTCCGTACATCTTCCTGCAACGTGGAATGCTCTGATTATGTGGAACAGCTTGTCTTCAAAATCATTTGCCGCAACCTTATTTTCAACACCTGAGTTGGGGTTATCAAACACGCACTTTTCGCAGCTGCATGCAGGGCATACGTTTCTGCAGGCGTTACATCTGATACATCTTGAAAGCTCGTTTCTGAAGAACTCGAATCTTTCGTCGGGTGTCATTGCCTCGATCCTTGCAACCTCGTCAAATCTTGTGCAATCCTCAACGATCTCGCCCTCCTCGAAAAGAATCTCGTCGTAGGTGGGATGCTTCTTACTCTTACAAGATACGCACTTCTCAAGAAGAACGTCGTCTCTTGCAACAGTTTCATCACCGTAAATGGTGCTTACAACGTATCCGTTACGGTCATCTGTGGGCTTGATTCCTGTAACACCCTCGATTCCCTTTGCCTTTATCTTATCGATATCAGCCTTGCCGTAGCAAGGAATTGCAACAACCAATACGTTTTCCTTTATGATCCTGTGCTCATTGAGAAGCTGTGTGAAGCTGTATGAATCACAGGGCTTCAGGAATACAAGTGTCTTTCCCTCTTTTCTTGCGTAAGGGATGAGGTACTTGGAAAGGTTAGCACCGCAAAAATCGTCAAAAACATAATTTTCTTCAAGATCTGCAACACTTGTGAACATAAAAGGTGTAATGTCATAGCAGAACTCACCTTTTTTCCAGCCAAGAACTCTTGCAACGGTTCCGTCGCCAAGAAGCTGTTTTGCTTTTTCAATTATGATCTTTTGCATCTTATGTCCTCCAATCTCTTGTTAGGTCCAAGCTTGGTGACAGTTTCCACGAAGCTGTTCATTGTTTCAGCGAACTTCTGACCTTCTGCCGCTGAAACCCATTCAACTCTTGTTCTTTCCTTTTCAATTCCGAGATAGTCAAGGAGTGAGAAAAGAACTGTCATTCTTCTTCTTGCGAAATAGTTACCCGATGTGTAGTGGCAGTCTCCGGGGTGGCAGCCGCATATGATAACGCCGTCCGCACCTCTACCGAATGCCTTGAGAACGAACATGGGATTAATTCTGCAAGAACAAGGTACTCTTATAATTTTAACGTCAGCCGGATATGACAGTCTGTTTGTTCCCGCAAGGTCTGCACCTGCATATGAACACCAGTTACAACAGAAAGCCACTATATGAGGTCTGAATTCTTTATTTGTTTCGTTTACTTGCATATCGCGTCAACCTCCGCCATGATCTGCTTTGTTGAGAAGCCCTTGAGGTCCATTGCTCCGGAAGGACATGTTACGGTACATGCGCCGCAGCCCTGACATACCGCCTCGTTGACCTGCGCAACTCTGCGAGTGATCATTGTTCTGTCAAAGTTTCTGTATTCCTTATCTGCGTATGTAATAGCTCCGTAAGGACATACCTTTTCACACTGTGAGCATCCGTTACACATCATTTCATCGGGCTGTGCAACGCAGGGGTTACCCTTGAGTGAATTCTTGGTAAGAACTCCGAGAACCTTTGCCGCTGCAGCACTTGCCTGTGCAACAGTTTCGGGAATATCCTTAGGTCCCTGACAAGCACCTGAAAGGAAGATACCTGCTGTGGGGCTTTCTACGGGACGAAGCTTGGGATGTGCTTCTGTGAAGAAATCGTTTGTATCCATGCTTGCTGTAAGCATAGTACCAATGCTTCTTGCGCTCTTGTCGGGCTCGATCGCCGCTGCAAGAACTACCATATCTGCATTTACGAGGATCTGCTCGTTTGCGATAAGATCGGATGCCTGTACCTCAAGCTTACCGTCTGCGTGAGGAATTACCTTTCCTACCATACCCTTGATATAGTGAACGCCGTATTCCTCAACAGCTCGTCTGTAGAACTCGTCAAAGTTCTTACCGGGAGTTCTTACGTCAATATAGAATACGTATACGTCCGTATCGGGATACTTTTCTCTTGTAAGCATCGCATGCTTTGCCGTATACATACAGCAGATCTTTGAGCAGTATGACTTTCCTCTTTCATCGTTACATCTTGAACCAACGCACTGTACGAACACGATGGTCTTGGGATGTGTAAGGTCGGAGGGACGAAGGAGTGTTCCGGATGTAGGTCCTGCCGCGTTCATAAGTCTTTCGTATTCAAGAGACGTTACAACGTCGGGGCTCTTGGAGTATGAGAATTCGTCGTACTTTTCAACGCTGATGGGATTGAAGCCCGTTGCTACGACGATTGCTCCGTACTTTTCTTCCACGAACTCGTCCTTCTGTGTATAATCGATAGCCTTTACACCGCAAACCTTGGAGCATACTCCGCACTTGCCTGTCTTAAGCATCGTACAATAATTGGGGTCGATGGTCGCAACCTTCGGAACTGCCTGTGCAAATGGAATGTAGATTGCTCTGCGCTTTGAAAGTCCGAGGTTAAATTCATCGGGTACGTTCTTCTGAGGACACTTTTCCGTACAGAGTCCGCATCCTGTACAAATGTCTTCCTTTACGTATCTTGCCTTTTTTCTGATCTTTACCGTGAAGTTACCTACGAATCCGGAAACGGAATCTACCTCACTGTAGGAATAGATCTTGATATTTTCGTTCTGAGCACAGTCAACCATCTTAGGTGTAAGGATACATGCCGCACAGTCAAGTGTGGGGAACGTCTTGTCGATCTGTGTCATCTTTCCGCCGATTGTGGGGTTCTTTTCCACGATATCAACGGGGAATCCTGCCTCTGCGATATCAAGAGCTGTCTGAATACCTGCAATACCGCCTCCGATAACGAGAGCTCTCTTTGTTACAGGTGTTTCGCCTGCCTTGAGAGGTGCATTCAGGTTAACCTTTGCAATTGCCGCTCTGCCGAGCACAACTGCCTTCTGTGTCGCTGTGATCTTGTCCTTATGTATCCAAGAGCACTGCTCTCTGATATTTGCGATTTCAACCATGTAGGGGTTGAGTCCTGCTGTTGCAGCTGTCTTTCTGAAGGTTGCCTCGTGCATTCTGGGGGAACATGAGCACACAACGATTCCGCCAAGGTTATATTCCTTGATGGCATCAATGATCATCTTCTGTCCTGCCTCGGAGCACATGTACTGATATTCCGCAGAATATACTACACCGGGCTCATTCTTGAGATTTTCAGCAACAACGCGAACATCTACTGTCGATGCGATATTAGTTCCGCAATGACATACAAACACGCCTATTCTCTGCATATTTTGCTTCCTCTCTTACTTTGCGTATTTTCTCATTGCCGTAACGATAGCCTGCTGGGGCATCTCGGGGTTCAGCAATTCGGGAATTTTATCCTGTGACAGGTGATTCTTTCCGCTCTGTCTGATCACGATGAGTCTTACCGCTTCAACGAGTGCTCCGGGCTTTACACCTCTGGGGCATCTTTCGTTACAAGCCATACAAGACATACACTTATAAAGTGAATCAGAGTTGCAAAGAGGCTCGATCTTTCCTCTTGCGATCATATCTGCAAACTGGTGAGGATGGTATTCCATCTCGTCATATGAAGGGCATGATGCCGAGCACTTTCCGCACTTCATGCACTTCAAGGGATCCGATCCCGTTCTTGCAATAATTTCTTCTCTCATGTTTTCAAACTTATTCATTATTTATCGCCTCCTGCTACTCCGAGAGCCTCGGCAAGAAGTTTGGTGAAATACACAACGGGGAGCTTGCCGTCTGTATTTACAGTAAGATTGTAAAGACAAAGCGGGCATGCTGTGATGAGCATTTCTGCACCGAACTCAGCTGCGTTATCCGCAATCCTCGTGCTCTTCTTTCCTGCGATCTTGCTATCCTCAAGTGTAACGTATCCGCCGCAGCACTCGTTCTTCATTGCGTATTCAACGGGGGTTGCTCCGATCGCTCTGATGAAATCCTCCATGATCTTGGGGTTTTCGGGATCGTCAAATGCCATTACGTTTCCGGGACGGAGAAGAAGACATCCGTAATACGGAGCGATCTTCACGCCTGTGAGGGGATTAACAACTGCCTTCTTAAGGTTATCAAATCCAACTCTATCGCGAAGAAGCTCAAGGAAGTGGATAACTCCCGTTTCTCCGTGATACTCGGGATAGGTTCCCTTGTTATAATTGTTCACCTTGGCAGCAAAATCCGCATTGTTTGCCATCTCATGATTCGTTCTTTTCAGAACGTTGTGACACGCTGAGCAAAGAGTTACGAGCTCTGTGTTCTTTTCGCCTGCCGCAATAAGCGCTCTTACAGATGAAAGCTTTGTAGCGATCTCATCGTTTGATGAAGTAAAAGCACCTCCGCAGCACTGCCACTCGGGAAGCTCCTCGAGGGTTATTCCCAAAGCTTCCATAGAGCGTCTTGCGTAAAGATCAAGCTCCTTAGCCTTTGTTTTCAACGTGCAGCCGGGATAATAACTGTATACCATATTGAGAAATCCTTTCATTTTATTTGGATTTTTTTCTTTTATTTATATATAAAGCAAAATGCTTTTCCACGAAGGACAAGCGCCACGGCGTCTGCCCCTCGATCGGTTTCAAATTTGATCAGAATTCAATGCTTGCAATGATCTTCTTGAGGCACTCCGCGCTGTAACGAAGCTTTTCCTCCTCCTCGGGTGTGAGGATAGCCATAAGGTTTGAGCCTGTTCCGTCGCAGTTTACGACCGTGAAGTAGGAAAGACATACGTCCTCAATGCCGTGCTCTCCGTGCATCATTGTCGAAACGGTCAGTACCGAATCAAGGTTGTTGAATATGCACTCGCAGATATGGCAGACCGACATGGATACTGCATAATAGGTTGCGCCCTTTCTTGCAATAACCTTTCCTCCCGAGGTACGCATATATCTTTCGATATCCTCCTCATCAATGGGAGGAAGAAGCGCGCCCATGCGCTCCTTGTACTTCATGTACTGCTTGTACCCGATACCGTTGAGCGTTGTCATTGACCACGGAACAAAGGATGAATCGCCGTGCTCTCCAAGAACGTAAGCTATGATATCCTTGGAATTTGTCTTATAATACTCCGCAAGACGGGCGCGGAGTCTGAGTGTATCAAGGACCGTTCCCGAACCGATGATACGCTTCTCGGGAATGCCCGATATCTTTGTGAACACGTAAGTAAGTATATCAACGGGGTTGCTTACGATTATATATACCGCATCCGGCGCATACTTTGTGATCTGGGGAGCGATGGAACGCAGGATATTTACGTTTGTCTGCGCAAGCTCAAGTCTTGTCTGACCGGGCTTTCTTGCCACACCTGAGGTTATTATTACGATATTCGAATCCACTGCGTCGGGATAATCTCCCGCATAGATCGTTTCGGTCTTTGAAAAAGGCAAGCCCTGTCTGATATCAAGCGCCTCACCAAGAACCTTTTCATAGTTAATATCTATCATTACGATCTCATCTGCGGTACCCTTTACTGCAAGTGTATACGCGATGGTTGAGCCGACAGCACCGGCTCCCACGATAGTTATTTTCTTTTTCATTTCGATGGTCCCCTTCTGCAATTAAAAATTAATAATTTCTACTTCCTTGCCAAGCCCTTCAAGCTTGCTCTTTATCTTATAAAGGCTTTTCTGCTTATTTTCAAAAGCAAGATCTCCCTCGTGCTCCTCGTTCACACAGGTGCCGAAGATCACCGTGATAAGGTCAGCTCCGTCAAAAAGCTCCATTATCTTTCTTGCTCCCGAGCCCTCGGAGGGAATTTCCTTTACGCCCTCATAATAATCCGCAATGGCGTTCAACGTCACAACGCCCTCCGTTGCAATAACGCTGCCGATATATCCGTAGGACATGAGCTTATCCTGAAAATATTCCGCTTCAAGCTCAAGCTCCTTATCAAGATAAGCGGAAACTATTCTTGAGGTTATTCCGCCGCAAACAACATGATCATCAGCCGCCTTCAAAAACAGTTCGGCCGCTTCACCGTCCCTGCTTTTATCGCTTGGCGGTCCCACCATCATATTGAGTCTTTTTTTCATTTTTTCAATTTCTCCTCTGCGCGTTTAGAGAAGCTTTCTTTATTTACTATAAATCTTTCGTGAGTACCCTCTGCCACAAGTCCGCACTCGTCGTGCACCTTGAATTCAAAAGCAAGACGTCTTCCGTCAAGCTCCGTGAGCACGCACTCACATTCCACCTTCATTCCAACAGGTGTTGCCGCCAGATGCTTGGCGTTTATCATTGTTCCCACGGTAGTTTTTCCATCCTCAAGGCATCCCTCAAGAACGGATACTGCAGTTTTTTCAACAAGCGCGATCATTGCGGGAGTTGCATACACCGCGGTATCTCCGCTCCCGACCTGCTCTGCCGTTTTTTCCTTTACAACTATCTCGGAACATTTCCCCGCGATCCCCGCGGCAAGCACCGGTGCGCTCATTCCTTTTCTCCTACGCCGGGAATTACCACAGTCTGGAAAAAGTCTGCCGCGCTGTTAGCAGTTACGGAATAATCCTTTCCGTCAACCGTAAGGCACACGCCCTTCTGACAGTTGCCGGAGCAGAAGGTTCCCGCAAGAACCACGTCCTCGTTAAGTCCGTTTGCCGCAATAAGTCTGCGAAGCTCCTCTATAACTCTCTGCGAGCCCTTTACGTGGCATGCGCTGCCGATACAAACAGTTATTTTCATAATGCCAATCCTTTCTGACCCGTGGCACCACGGATCATTGGTATATTTTCATACTTTATAATTATCATCAGAGGTTCTTCAAAACGCCTAAAGGCACCCCTACCGGCGCGTGTCTGCATTTTAACCCACTTTCATTGGTATCATAATATCACAAATCGCGAATTTTGTAAAATATAAAAAAAGCATACGGGTATATTTAAAACGATATGCCGCTAACTTTTGCCATTTACATGCCGTTTTCATACTATTGTGGCGGTTTATCCGCTGATTTTACCTATTTTACCCAAAATGACAAACCAATTTTACCATTTTCACCATTTGCCATATATAAAAGTATATAAATACCTTTAACCCAGAGTTACCTCTTCCCAAAGTCCTTCATAGTAGGTTCTTATCTCGGGATCTATATTATGGAAATACTGAGCGTTATTTACAACATCGTCATCGGGATAAAGATACTTATTTCCCTTAAAAGAGTAATCTTCATTATTCGTTACAAGGGTATTGGGAGAAGCGTAGCAGATATACTCTGCATTTGCAAGAGCAACCTCTGCCTCGAGCATGAAATTTATGAACATATGCGCCGCTTCAACGTTTTTGCTGTTAGCGGGAATACACATAGCGTCAACAAAGATATTGGTTCCTTCCTTGGGGTAAACCATTTCAAGGTCGGGGTTGTTTGCCTGCATCGTGAGGAAATCTCCCGCATAGTAGGGCGCGATCGCCGCATTTCCGCCCTCCATCTTCTGGAAGACCTGATCCATTACTCTTGCCTGAAGAAGGGGCGACTGCTCCTTGAGCTTTGATGCCGCAAGGTCCCAATCCGCTTTGTCGGTGGAATTTACGTTGAGTCCTAGATAATACTGGGCAACACCGAAGGCATCTCTTGAGTTACTGAAGGTAAGTATCTGTCCTGAGTACTTTTCATCCCACATGATGCCCCAGCTGTCGGGCGTACCCTCCACGAGAGTGGTATTGTAGATAAGTCCCACAAGTCCCACTGTGTACGGAACGGAATACTCCTCATTCGGGTCATAAAACATACCCTTATACTTATCGTCGATATACTGATAATTTGTGATCTTGCTCATATCAAGCTTCTGAATGAGCCCTTCTGCGGCAAGTCTTTCGATCATATAATCCGAGGGGATAATAACGTCGTAGCTTACCCCTCCGCTCTTGATCTTGCCGTACATGCTTTCGTTATCATCGTAGGTCGTATAGTTGACCTTTATTCCCGTAAGCTTTTCAAAAGCCTTGGTCACGGAAAGAGAGCCCTCGCTTCCGTCGGATATATTTTCTCCCCAGTTGAACACGTTAAGGGTGGTTCCCTCAAGCTCACGGGTATATTCACCTTTAAGGGCCGACTCGTCAACGCTGTCATTCACCGAGCAAGAAGGAAGAAACGCCGCACTTGTGAGAAGCATGGCGCAAAAAAGCACAAATGATAAAATTCTTTTCATTTTCTTTTTTCTCCTTATCAAAATACTAAAATTTAAACACAATACAAAAAGTCCAGAAGCCGCTCTCAAAAAAGCGGCTTTTATTTTGTAAAATTACGATTACTTTCTCCCAAGCTTCTTCTTATCCGACTTGATCTGGATCATGTTGGAAAGGAACAGGAGCAGCAGGATCACCACAAACACTATGGTGGAAAGAGCGTAGATATCCGGCTTTACGTTCTTTCTTGTAATACTGTACATATAAAGGGGCAGAGTCTGGAAATCTGCTCCGCTGGTAAAATAGCTGATTACAAAATCGTCAAGCGAAAGTGTAAACGCCATCAGTGCGCCGGAGAATATACCCGGCATGATCTCGGGAAGCACCACCTTAAAAAACGCCGACACGGGTGTGCATCCAAGGTCCATCGCAGCCTCTACAAGTGACTTGTCCATGCCCCTGAGCTTCGGAAGCACGTTCAGTATAACGTAGGGCAAATTAAACGTGACGTGGGCGATAAGAAGCGTCACAAAGGAAAGTGAATCCGCAGCCCCTATAAATCTTCCCACAAACACGAAAAGAAGCATGAGGGACACGCCCGTTACGATATCGGGATTCATCATCGGGATGTTGGTCACCATCATCATCGTTGATGAAAAGGGCTTGTTCTTCACCATATTTATTCCCACAGCCGCAAGTGTTCCCAGAATCGTTGCGATCGCCGCAGAGGCAAGGGCAAGTATCAGGGTATTCATAAGCGCCTCGATTACCTCGGGCTTGCGGAAAAGCTCCTCATACCACTTGAGAGAAAATCCCTCAAATTTCGTGGTACTCTTTGCAGAGTTGAAGGAGAAAAATATCATTACTGCAATAGGTGCATACAAAAACGCATACACAACAGCCATGAAGGCTCCCGAAAGGGGTGATAATCTTTTCTTCATACGATCATACCTCCGTCGTCATCCGAGAACTTATTCATTATTGCAAGGCTTATGAGTATGAACACCATCAAAACAAGGGACATCGCCGCGCCGAGATGATAGTTGTTATTATACTTTATCTGAGTTTCAATTACGTCTCCCACGAGCTTTATCGTTCCGCCGAGCTTTTGAGAGATATAGAACGTGGAAACGGAGGGCACGAATACCATTATGATACCCGAAACCACGCCGGGCATCGAAAGGGGCATCACAAGTCTGCGTATCTTATTATATCCGTTGCATCCGAGGTCCTCCGCCGCTTCAAACAGGGAGGGATGTATTTTTGATATCGCCGTATAAATGGGGAGTATCATGTATGGCAGGTAATTGTATACCATACCAAGAATTACGGCTCCGGGAGTATTTATCATCCGAATAGGCTCAAGCCCGATGGAGGTGAGCATCGTGTTGATGATACCGTTTGACTCAAGGAGCTGTGTAAGTGAATAAGTTCTGATAAGAAGGCTCATCCACATGGGAAGCATGACCAGCATCATCTGTATTTTTTGGGACGATGCGCTGCACTTGCTGAGAATATATGCAAAGGGATAGGCTATCACAAGGGTGATAAGCGTTGCTACTATGGAATATCCCACTGACAAGAGAAAGGACTCCACGTATTCCGGCTTTGAAAGGTCTGTGATATTTCCAAGGGTAAAGGCTCCCGCATCATCGGTGAAAGCATAGTACGCCACCACGAAAAGCGGCACAACGATGAATATAAGCGACCACACCACGTAGGGAGTATTTGCCGCGGCTCCCGCAAGGCTCTTTTTTTCCGCGCGTGCCTTATTCATCTTCCGCCTCCGAGGACTCCTGCGCATCCTCTTCCTCATCCATATCGTCACTGAAGCTGCTGTAATCTCCAAAGGTTCCCGAATACTCGGACTTCTTCATTATATGGATGGCGTCGGGCTCGATATAAAGCCCAACCGTATCTCCGACGTGGCTTTCGTCCGTGGTCTGAATAAGCCACTTGAAGCCGCATACGTCAATGATGATCTCGTAATGCACTCCCTTGAAGGTAACTGAGGTCACCTCTCCCGTGAGCATCGCCTTTTCCGAACCCAGAGGAACGATATCCACGTCCTCGGGACGGATGACCACGTCAACGGGCTCATTTTTTCCAAATCCCTTATCAAGACAGTTGAAAACGTAACCGTCAAGTTTGACCCTATAGTCGCTGATCATCACTCCGTCAACGATATTGGACTCGCCGATAAAGTCCGCAACAAAGGCGTTTTCGGGCTCGTTATATATATCCGTGGGGCTTCCTATCTGCTGTATCTTGCCCCCGTTCATTACCACTATCTTGTCCGACATGGAAAGGGCTTCTTCCTGAACGTGAGTTGCGAAAATAAACGTAATTCCAAGCTGACGCTGGATCCTCTTAAGCTCACTCTGCATATCCTTGCGAAGCTTATAGTCAAGCGCCGCAAGAGGCTCGTCAAGAAGAAGGACCTTGGGACGGTTGACAACAGCTCTTGCTATTGCAACTCTCTGCTGCTGTCCGCCCGAAAGCTTGTCCACCTTGCGCTTATCGTAGCCCTTGAGTCCCACGAGCTCAAGCATTTCCGTTACTCTTTCCTTGATCTCCGCCTCGGGAACCTTGCTTACTCTGAGTCCAAAGGCAACGTTATCATATACGTTATAGTTCGGGAAAAGA
This sequence comes from Eubacteriales bacterium, assembly GCA_045629725.1. Taxonomy (GTDB): domain Bacteria; phylum Bacillota; class Clostridia; order Oscillospirales; family CAG-272; genus SIG714. Next base: position 12,978 of record JAZQRT010000012.1, read on the forward strand.
GCGTACCTCTGGAAGATAGTATTGATATGGCGCTTGTAGGGCGGAACCCCGTTTATTCTTTTTCCGTCAAAAAAAACATCTCCCGAGTCCGGCTCGATAAAACCTGCAATTATTCTCAGCGTAGTTGTTTTTCCGCAGCCGGAGGCGCCAAGCAATGTGACAAATTCGCCGTCCTCAATGGAAAGGCTAAGGTTGTCAAGTACAGTTTCACCGTCAAAAGACACAGTGATGTTGTTAAGGTCTATAAGTTTGTTCTTTGACATTTTTTGCATCCCCCTTTGCGGCAAAAGCCGCGTAAAGCCGTATACAGCTCTGCGCGAACTCCACATACAGCTAACCGTATCCCCCGCAAAGAGTTTTTTAACAACCAAAGCATTTTTTGATTGAACATACGGTTTCACAAACGTTTCCGTTACGGTTCCTGAAGATCCCCCGCGGGAGATGATTGGAACTGCAATATGTGTACATCTTTTTTTCTTTTAAGAAAACGATGATATATCCGAGGTGACCTTTGCTTCACACATCGGAATGTTGGCACAGATGCAAAAATCGTGCTATTAAAATTTATTTAATCATGTCGTATAACCGACAGTCTATGTCTTTGATATTATAATAAATTTACACGTATTTGTCAATACTTTTTTCGATTATTTTACTTTTTTCGCCCCATTTTTCCCATATTCATCCAAAGGCTCTCAGGTTTACAAAAAGCAACGCCATAAACACGCAGTAAAGGGACGGATTCCCCTTTGAAAACACCATGACGGGTATTGAAAAAAACCATATTGCAAGCATCGTAAAATGTGACAGTATTTTCTGAATTTTATAGGCTTTTTCGGGCAAAAACCGTTTTTCAAGGAGAATTCTTGCAATACTTCCTCCGTCAAGTCCCTCCGAGGGCAGAAGATTGAATATACCCATGAGCAAATTTGCCCCGAGAACTGCCTCGGAGTACAGGGGCACCGCTCCCGATACCAAGCACAAAAGAAAATTCACCCCCGAGCCCGCAAGGAGTATCATCACCTCATCCGCCCCTTTTATAAGCGCAAAATCCGCATTTATTTTAACGCCTCCCAGGGTGAACCTCACCGAGCTGAGCTTCACTCCCAAAGCCGCCGCGCACAGGATGTGTCCTGCCTCGTGCAAAAGCGCGGAAATGAGGCTGACGTATACAAGGGGCTCCTTGAAGATCACTAAAAGGGCAATTAACACGGTGGCTCTTGCCCCGATCAAAAGGCTTTTCAGCACAGCTCTCGGAAAATCATGTGTGTTCAATCTCGTGCTCCTTTTTTATATGGTTTTATCACAAATAGAGGATCAAACGCAATTTTTCGCGTTTGGAATCTCGCAAAAACAAATCGTTTGTGATATCACCTTTTATATTATTACGCTCCACCTCATTCTATTCCCGTCAGATCAAAGCTCGGAATAAATGATTCACTTGCCGACTCCGCGCTTTGATAAAATCCGCAAAATCCGTATTTTTCGGCAGCCCTTATAACGCTTTCGTACTCGAAGGTGGTAAGGCGTCTTGCAAGGCTCCCCGTCATTCCCTCGATGGGCGTATACTGACGCATAAGGCTCAGACATATCTCGTCGCTTTTGAAATTTTCACCGAGCACCTCAACGGCTCTTATAGAATTTTTCCGCTCACCCGGCAAACACAGATGGCGGACGATCACACCGCTTTTAATAAGTCCGTTTTCGTCAAAGACGGGCTTCCCAGCTTGAGAGTACATTATTTTTATAGCCTCAAGCGCCTTTTCGGGATAATCCTGCGCCGAGGAAAGCCTTTTTGCCAAATCCCCGTCCGCATATTTGAAATCCGGCAGATACACGTCCACAAGCCCACGAAAGCACTCCAGCACCTCGGGGGAATCATACCCTCCCGTATTGCACACGATGGGTATTCCGAGCTCACTCTTTATGGGCATGAGAGCTTCCCGTATCAGCGGCGCAAAATGCGAGGGCGTCACGAGGTTGATATTGTGAGCGCCCATGTCCCGAAGCCTCAGACATATATCCCGAAGCTCAAGGAGAGTTATCTCCTTGCCCTTTTTGCCTCTTGAGATCTCAATGTTCTGGCAATAGATACATCTCAGCGCACACCCCGAAAAAAACACAGTACCCGAGCCGCGCCATCCCGACACGGGAGGCTCCTCCCACATATGCAGGGAGGCTCTTGCCACCTTTATTCTGTTTCCCGTTCCGCAAAAGCCCTCTTTTTCGTCCCTCGGAACGTTGCACCCTCTCGGGCAAAGATTGCATTTCTCCATATCAGCCGTACTTCCCCAAGCTTATTTTATTCACAAGCTCATTTCTTATTTTTTTTGATTTTATTATATCATATTTTTCAAAAAAATCAATTTATAATAATAAATTCAATGATAATTTATAGTTTTGTAACAGTCCTTGTTAATTGTTTTAAAATATATAAAATATAATTAAGGCGATACGGATTTTACTTACGTAATTTTATTGATCGGAAGTGTATATTATGGTTACAGTTGGAATTGACATCGGCGGCAGCACTACGAAGATCGTGGGCTTCTCACAAGGAATGCTTATTACTCCCCTATCGGTTAAAGCGGCAGACCCCCTTACTTCGGTATACGGTGCTCTTGGCAGATTCACATATGAAAACGGACTCGCCCTTGAGGATATTGAAAAGCTTATGGTTACGGGAGTGGGAGCGTCCTTTCTCAAGGATACCCTTTACTCAAGACCCTGCTTTCACGTCAGCGAATTTGAAAGCGTAGCAAAGGGAGGCATCTATCTTTCGGGACTTGAACGCGCGGTCGTTGTCAGCATGGGAACGGGAACAGCCATCGTATACGCTGAAAAGGACGGTAAAAACGAATATCTCGGCGGTACGGGTGTTGGCGGAGGAACGCTTTCCGGACTTTCCAAGCTCGTTCTTGGAATGAATGATATCGACCACATCACGGAGCTTGCAAAGGACGGCTGTCTTGGCAACATTGACCTTCAGGTCGTTGACATTTCATCCAAAACCGCTTCTCTTGGACTTCCCGGTGAAATGACAGCGGCAAACTTCGGCAAGGTAAGCGATATTGCAAGCCGCGGTGATATAGCCCTTGGAATCATCAATATGATCTTTGAGACCGTGGGTATGATGTCGATCTTCGCAGCGCGCCGACACGGTATCCGTGACATCGTGCTCACAGGACACCTCACCACCGTTCCTCAGGCTGCATCCACCTTCAAGATTCTCAGCGACATGTTCGGTGTAAACTTTATTATTCCCAAGTTTTCTCAGTTTGCGACCGTTATCGGAGCTGCCTTACAAAACTAAAACATTTTTCTGTTATGGAGGATTCTTTATGTTATTGAAAAAGAATCTGCTTTTAGGTATTATTTTTATATTCTTTGCGGCAAATGCCATCGCCTGTTCTTCCCCTGTGCCCTCGGAAGGAAATTCTCCCGTCATTATTTCCTCGGGAAGTGAATGCAGTATAATCTACTCCAAATCCTCAAGCGATTACGTGGTGCGTCAGGCAAGAAACCTCGGAACACAGATCGAGGAATACTGCGAGTCCTTCGTTACGCTGAGCAGCGATTGGGCGCCGATCAAAAACAGTGACACCACCGAGATACTTTTCGGATATACCAACCGTCCCGAAAGCATCAGGGCATACGAGGAGCTCCCCGAAACGGGATATATCATTCGCGAGGACGGAGGAAAGATCGTTATTGCCGCAACCTCGGAAAAGCTTTTAAATCTTGCCGCTCACAGATTTTTCATGGAATACAGCTCACTCAACACAGGTATTTCCGTGCCCGAAAAATTTGAGATCAAGGAATCGGATTTCTCCTTTTTCAATATTGCATGCAACGGAAGCTCCGATACAAACATAATCGTACCTGACAATTCATCCTCAGAGGTTATAAGCCTTGCAAATTACGCCGCAGAGCAGATAAATAAAAAATGCAACACCCAGATAAAGGTCCTCAAGCACAGTGAGACCGAAAGCTTAAAAAATTCTATCTTCATCTGCAACGACGATAAATATCTTTCCAACAACAAGAGCAATATATCCTACATGAACGATTGCCTGAACCTGCGCGGCTCGGACGAAAGCTCTACCTTGAACGCACTTTCTCTTTTTATTGACCACATCATTCATTCCTGTGACAAAAAAGAGGACGGCATCTATCAGATCTATTTTCCCATGGACGAGGTGATCGAAAACGAATGGAAATATTCCGTTCCCGTTTTCACCTGCGGAAATTTTATAAAATCGGAATCCGTTACAAATAACAGCTATTCCCTTTCCTTCTCCGAGGTAGTCGAAAGTGATTACCGTAACTATCTGGAGATATTGAAGATCGTTGGATTTGTTCCTCAAAGCAGTAACGAATCCTCCGGAACCTATACAAGTGTATTCAAGAAAGAAAGCACCGAAATTTCCGTTACCTATTCCAAGGAGTACTCAAGCGTTACGCTTTTGATAAGCGGCAACGTTTTTGCCAAAGAATGATTTTAAATTTATAAACAACGATCCCCGAGCATTCTTGGGGATCGTTGTTTGTTTTGAGCGGAAACCGCGGGGATCGTTTGCGTTCGAACCCATATCGGTAGGGGCGACCACCCTTCGTCCGTCAAAACGTAAACAATTCCGCAAAACGAATGGGGGAATTCGTGCGTATCGTTTGTTCTCGGACAGTCGGGGACGCCTGTCCCTACAGTTTTTCAAAAAAAATGTGCCCCTATCCGCAGTTAAAGACTTAAACGCGCAGATCACATCATCCAAGGTAGGGGAGGGGCTTGCTCCTCCCGCCTTTTCATGCAGAAAGATAACTACATGGATATGGTCGGGCATAATAACATAATCTTCAATGGTTACACTCGGAAATCGAGCCTCAATCAATTGTAATTGCTCTTTTGCAATCTCACCGCAAGGTTTTAATTTGACCGTGATTTCGGGAGGAGCAAGCCCCTCCCCTACCGCAAGTCCGTTTGTTTTTTCGGTAGCCGTAAGGTCTGTTTTAACTATTTCGGATAAGATATTCATTCTGTCACGGATGCATATCGTAACAAAATATACACCTGCGGAGCTGTAATCAAAATTTTTTAGCCTTGTTGGTTTTCTTTTCGGCAACTCTTTTTCCATATATGATCTCTCCTTTTAAGAGAATCAGAGCACGTTTATAAACATCAGCGCCACAAAGGCAAGGCAAAT
>JAZQRT010000013.1:0-7574 GCA_045629725.1 Eubacteriales bacterium
GGGCGACTACATCTCTATCGACGGTTCTACCGGTAACATTTACGACGGTATCATTCCTACCGTTGATGCAGAAATCTCCGGCAACTTCGGCACCATCATGGGTTGGGCAGACGAGTTCAGAACCCTTAAGGTTAGAACCAATGCAGATACTCCCACCGATGCTAAGAAGGCAAGAGAGCTTGGCGCTGAGGGTATCGGTCTTTGCCGTACCGAGCACATGTTCTTTGAGGCAGACAGAATTGCGGCATTCCGCGAAATGATCTGCGCTGATACTGCTGAAGAAAGAGAAACTGCTCTTGATAAGATACTTCCCTACCAGCAGTCCGACTTCGAAAAGCTTTACGAGGCTCTTGAAGGCAACCCCGTTTGTATCAGATTCCTTGATCCTCCTCTCCATGAGTTCGTTCCCACAACAGAGGAAGATATTGCGCTTCTTGCAAATGCACAGGGCAAGACAGTTGAACAGATTAAGACGATCATCGCTTCCCTCCATGAATTCAACCCCATGATGGGACACCGCGGATGCCGTCTTGCAGTAACATATCCCGAGATCGCTGCTATGCAGACAAAGGCAGTTATCCGTGCGGCTATCAATGTTCAGAAGGCTCACGCTGATTGGAACGTTGTTCCCGAGATCATGATCCCTCTTGTTGGTGACGTTAAGGAGCTCAAGTACGTTAAGAGCGTTGTTGTTGCAACAGCTGATGCTGAGATCGCTGCTGCCGGCGTTACACTCAAGTACGAGGTTGGTACAATGATCGAAATTCCCCGTGCATGTCTTACTGCTGATGAGATCGCTGAAAACGCTGACTTCTTCTGCTTCGGTACAAACGACCTTACACAGATGACATTCGGCTTCTCACGTGATGACGCAGGTAAGTTCCTCAGCGCATACTACGATTCCAAGATCTTCGAAAACGATCCTTTTGCTAAGCTTGACCAGACAGGTGTTGGTAAGCTTATGAACATGGCTATCACTCTCGGACGTCCCGCTAACCCCAAGCTCCACGTAGGTATCTGCGGTGAGCACGGCGGTGACCCCACATCCGTTGGGTTCTGCCATAAGCTCGGTCTTGACTACGTATCTTGCTCACCCTTCCGTGTGCCGATCGCAAGACTTGCCGCTGCTCAGGCTGCTATAAAGGAATCTAAGTAATTAGATTTTGTTGTGACAGGCGTCCTCGACTGTCCGTTATATAGCAAAATATCCGTCCGAAAATCGGGCGGATATTTTTTTAAAAATACTTGTTTTATTGAAAAAGTGTGATATAATACAAATGTAAAAACGCTCTGTAAATTCGATATTTAAAAGGAGTAATTTATGAAAAAGAATTTAATTCTTTGCATTGTGATCCTCATGTTTTTGCTCGTTTCCTGTCAAAATACGCAAGAAACCTTAACGCCAAATATAACTCCGACACCTGTCACCACGACACCCGAAATCACCATGACGCCTACTTTCCCCGTCACGACCGCCCCTGCGACACCCACATACCGTCAGATCACAGGTAAGGAAGCCAAGGAAATGATGGACACCCTTGAGGACTGTATAATTCTCGACGTGAGGACCGAGCAGGAATTCAAAATGGGACATATCCCCGGCGCAAAGCTCATTCCCGTTGAGGTCATTACCGAAAAAGCTCCTTCCGAGCTTACGGACAAAAGCGCCGTTATCCTCGTTTACTGCCGAAGCGGTAACCGCAGTAAAACAGCGTCCCAAGCTCTTGCCGAAATGGGCTACACAAATGTTTATGAATTCGGCGGCATTACCACTTGGGAATATGAGATAACCTATTAAAACAAATCGGCAGAGAAAATAACCTCTCTGCCGATTTTATTCCTTATAAAAAGATACCTGATCTATCGGTAATTTTAATTTCTCTCACCACTTGTCGCTTCCGTCATCGGGAATGACCTTTTTGAGAGCTGCGATCGCACACTCGATCATGCCGTCCTCCGGCTCCTTTGTAGAAATTCTCTGCATCCATTTACCGGGTGCTGAGATGATCCTCACAAAAGCATTGTCATGGCGTCCCGCGAACTTGATAACCTCATAACCAAGACCGACTGTAATAGGAAGAAGAAGTATCTTCACTGCCGCAAGGAGGAGGTTATTTATAATTTTAAACTCGGAAACGTGGAACTCGGGAATAAATATTCCAACGAATATACCTATTATAAGCATAATGATAAGGAATGACGTTCCGCAACGGGGATGAAAACGGCTCTGCTTTCTTACGTTTTCAACGGTAAGCTCAAGTCCCTTTTCGTAACAGAAGATCGTCATATGCTCTGCCCCGTGGTACATAAAAGTACGCTTTATATCCTTCATAAATGAAACGAAATACATATAAAGCACGAACAGAACGATTTTGATAACACCCTCAAAGGAACGCTTTGCAATTATATAGGACATGGTTCCGTCATCAGTATAACCAAGCAATCCGTTGAAAACGAGGTCAAAAAGATATGCGGGAAGAAAAACAAAAAGTCCGATACACAGTACAACACCAAGCACTATTCCGATGATCGACGCCGCAGCAATAAGCGCCGTGTCATTTGACTTTTTCTTTTCGTCCGTCTTTTCCTCGGGAGTTATAAGCTTTTCTGCATCTGTCTTTTCCGGACAATCGAGGACGCCTGTCCCTGCATTATTTTCCTCGGAGGGAGCTTTATCCGCCTTCTTTTTCTTTTTATCCGCAGGCTCCTCATCCTCAAGACCTGCTATTTCAGCCGAACGAAGAAGACACTTTATACCGAGTGCGTATGAACCGATAAGTCCGAAAACTCCGCGTATTATGGGAAGCCTTGAAAACTTTTTCAAAAAGCTGTTCTTTTCGGTTTTATTTTCCCATTCCTCAATAACTATCTGTCCCTCGGGATCACGCACAGCCATCGCTGTTTTCTGAGGGCCCTTCATCATAATACCCTCAATAAGTGCTTGGCCTCCGATGGAGGTCTTTCTTATGTTACAAGACTCTGCACCGTTTTGTTTTATATTATTATTAGACATAATTATCCTTCCAAAAATTTAATCATTTTTTAAATTTTAAACTAAATTTATTACATTAGTATGAACTTCCTTAAATTTTATTTTTTTCTTGCATTTTTTTTTGATGTATGGTAAAATAAATAAAATAGGAAGGTGTTTAACATGGACGTAGGAAAAAAAATAAAACAAATAAGAATATACAAAAAAATGACTCAAGCAGAGCTTTCAGAAGGTATCATCACAAGAAATATGCTTTCTGCCATAGAAACTTCAAAAGCCCTGCCCTCCTTGACGGTGTTGAGGATGCTGTCCGACCGCCTTGGCGTATCATGCGACATACTTCTTTCCGATGATGAGCTTGATCTTCAAGGAACCATCGCGCTTAAGAAAAAAATGCCACAGCTGAAAAAGCTTTTCTACTCAAAAAAATACAAGGAGCTTTACGATCTCTTAACGGAATTTGAGAATGTAGACGATTTGGAGATAGCTTACATGATGGCTGTAACCTCCTTCCACTTGGCAATTGATGCTTTTTACGAGGGTAACTCGGCGGAATGTCGAAAATTTATATCAAAATCCGAAAAATTCTTTTCTGATTCCGGCTTTGCTCCGGGTGTTTCTTACTGTAATTTATTTAACAGGATATCTCAAAGCGTTTTTTCAGAAGCTATACCGTCCCTCGCTGAGTGCGTAGGAAACGACACACATTTACCGGAGTTATTCTTTTATGTGTATATCGTTAAGCTGATAAAAAGCGGACAGGAGGATAAAGCAGCAGACGTTTACGACTCTGTAAAATTCACTTACGATCCTCTCAGATATCACATCAATTCCCTTTTTGCCGCATCAAAATTTAACATAAGCCGTGCAAAGGAATTGCTTATTGAGTTGATAGATCAAAATCCGAATATTCCCGTACCCTTCAAAAAAATGATCTATAACGAGCTTGAGCATTACTGCACAGTTACAGGAGATTACAAGAAGGCTTACGAGTGTGCCGTAGAAAAAAATAACATGGCTAAGATTGTTTAATAAATGTTAAATTATTTTAAACTGTATAAAATAACTATTGAAAATTTTGTCAATTTATATTAAAATAATGTTTGAATGATTTAGTTTTATAAGGCGAAAATTGTTCATCACAGAAAAATGATCGGCTTGTTTTGACGGCAACCAGAATCAGCCTTTTTATAATAATTATTTGTTGTCGGGAACGGAGAACTGTATGGAGATAATCAAACAGAAAACTCTTGGCGAGTACGAAGCACAGCTCAACTGCGAAAGCAACGCTTATGCGAGAATCGCCACACTTTTTGATGCAGGAACATTTGTTGAGCTTGGCAAGTTTGTTAAGCACGAAGCAGGTGAGTTCGGCGGAGAAAATTGTGACTTTGAAGGCGTTGTTACAGGATATGGCGCAGTTGACGGAAAGCTTGTCTTCGTTTATTCACAGGACTTTTCAAGAATGAAGGGTGCTGTTGGCACAGCACACGCAAAAAAAATTGCCAAGGTATATGACATGGCAATCAAATCCGGTGCACCTGTTGTTGGAATCATTGACACAGCGGGAGCAAAAATTGCTGAGGGCGTTGGTGCGCTTTCAGGTTATGGTGAAATTATGAGTGCAGCCGCTAAGGCTTCCGGTGTTATTCCTCAGATCGCAGTAGTTTGCGGAATTTGCTCCGGTGCTATGGCAGTTGTTGCTTCTATGGCAGATTTCACTATCGGCGCAAAGAATGAAGGAAAGTTCTTTATCGCTCCTCCTTTCAATCTTGGTGACAAATCCGGCACTATTGAGCTTGGTGCAAAGAACGGTTCTGTTTCCATCGTTGAAGCAAACGACAAGGACGCGGTTAAGACCGCTAAAAAGCTTATTGCATACCTTCCCTCCAATAATGCCGAAGGAACTGCATACAATGAAACAGCGGACGAAGCTACAAGAGAAACTGCAGGCTCCACCGCTTCTGAGATCGCAGAAAGCACGCTTGACTGCGGCTCTGCAATTAAGGTTATGGCTGATTACGGCGCACCCGTTGCGGCTTATATCGGCTCTGTAAACGGAATTTCAACAGGCGTTATCGCAGTTGACGGAAAGCTTACACCTGCGGGTGCAAGAAAAGCTGCAAAGTTCCTTTCCTTCTGCGACAACTTCTCAATTCCCACTCTCACATTCGTTGACTGCGAAGGCTTTGAATACTCTGCAGAAAACGAAAAGACACCCTTTGCTTCCGAGCTTTCCAAGCTTGCGATGGTATACGCATCATCCACAAACGCTAAGGTAACTGTTGTTACAGGCTCTGCAATCGGTTCTGCTTTCACACTTCTCGGCTCCAAGGCTCTTGGCGCTGACGTGGCTCTTGCAACAAAGGATGCTAAGATCGCCGCTCTCACAACAGAGGCTGCTCTTGAGTTTATTTACTCCGACAAGATCTACGGAACAGAAAACGCTCTTGAAAACAAGGAAAACTTCAAGAAGGAATGGGAAACAAAGGTTGCTTCTCCCGTTGCTGCTGCAAGAAACGGTGACGTTGACGACGTTGTTGAAACAGCTGCTATCCGCGGTGCTGTTGCTTCCGCTCTTGAAATGCTTTCCACAAAGGCAACTAAGTCACCTTACAGAAAACACGGCAATATGCCTCTTTAATCCGAGGTGAATAAAATGAGAAAAAACAAAATAATATCCGTATCTGCTCTGATCGCAATATTGTCTTGTGTTCTCGGAATTTCTTCATTTGCTAACGATGCAGTCCTTGAAAACGCTGTTAAGCCCTTTGGTGAAAGAACTGTTGAAGCTCTCACAAACCTTGTGCTCGGCATGGTTGTTGTTTTCTCGGTAATGGCGATCCTCGCGCTCATCCTTACCTTCACAGGTAAGTTCTTTGCGTCACAGGATAAGAAGACAGCAGCAAAGAAGGCAGAATCCGCTTCTGCTCCCGCACCCGTTGAAGAAACACCCGCAGACAATGACGAGGAGATCGTTGCTGCCATCACTGCGGCAATCACCTGCGTTCTTGCAAGTGAGGGAACACCCGCTCCCGCATTCAGAGTTGTGTCCTTTAAAAAGACAAATACAAAACGTTCTTGGAATAATGTAGATTAAGGAGAAATACAATGAGAAAATTTTACCTAACCGTAAACGGTACAACTTATGTTGTTGAAATTGAAGAGCTTGGCGAAGGCACTGCAACTGTTGCTGCTCCCGCCGCTGCCCCTGCTGCAGCACCTAAGGCTGCTGCTCCCAAGGCTGCCGCTCCTGCCGGCGCAAACGCTGTTAAGGCTCCCTTCCCCGGAACTGTTGTTAAGATGAACGTAACAGCAGGACAGGCTGTTAAGAAGGGTGACGTTCTTTGCGTTATCGAAGCTATGAAGATGGAAAACGAGATCTCTGCTCCCGCTGACGGAACAGTTGCTTCTGTAAACGTACAGAAAGGCGCATCTGTTGCAACAGATGATGTTCTCGTAACACTTAAATAATTCAGTCGTGAAAAAGAAAAAATCTATCGAAAGGAAGTATTAATTCAATGATTGAGACCCTTCAGAATTTTCTTGAAACGACAGGATTTGCAATATTGGTCGAAAACGGCAGCTATTTGAATCTTATTATGATCGCACTTAGCTTCGTTCTTGCGTATCTTGCTATCGTCAAGAAATTTGAACCGTTGCTTTTGCTTCCCATGGCAATCGGTATGCTTCTCACGAACCTTCCAGGCGCTAACATGTTCCACCTTGATTTTTTCATTGGCGAAACAGTTGACTACGGTATGGTTCTTTACAAGGGAGGATTTCTTGATCTTCTCTATCTCGGTGTTAAGCTTGGTATTTATCCCTCCCTTATCTTCATCGGTATCGGTGCGATGACCGACTTCTCATCACTTATCGCTAACCCCAAGTCCCTGCTCCTCGGTGCGGCTGCTCAGCTCGGCGTATTCGTTGCCTATGCAGGTGCGCTTATGTCAGGTGCATTTACAGGACCTCAAGCTGCCGCTATCGGTATCATCGGCGGTGCGGACGGTCCTACTGCCATCCTCGTTACAAAAACTCTCGCTCCCGAGCTTCTCGGTGCGATCGCTATTGCGGCTTATTCATACATGGCGCTGATTCCCCTTATTCAGCCTCCCATTATGAAGCTTATGACAACTAAAGAACAGCGTCAGATCAAGATGACAAACCTCCGCCCTGTTTCCAAGGTTGAGCAGATCATCTTCCCCATCCTCGTTATCGCGGTTGTTATATTCATCATTCCCGATGCCGCTCCCCTTATCGGATGTCTTATGTTCGGTAACCTCCTCAACGTATGCGGAGTTACAGAAAGACTTTCCAAAACAGCTCAGAACGAGCTTATGAACATTGTTACAATTTTCCTCGGAATTTCCGTTGGTGCAACTGCATCTGCTGCAAACTTCCTCAGATTTGAAACAATTCTTATTATATGCCTTGGTCTTGTTGCTTTCTCTATTTCTACTCTCGGCGGACTTCTCGGCGGTAGAATCATGTGCTGGGCAACTAAAGGAAAGGTTAATCCCCTTATCGGTTCTGCAGGTGTTTCTGAAGTCGGGTCGTAGCCATGTCGTTCTGTGAGCCA
>JAZQRT010000014.1:0-8676 GCA_045629725.1 Eubacteriales bacterium
CCCTCCCCTACCGCGTGTAGGGATAATTTGGTAAATCAAGGGTAATTCGTGCGCAAAAAAACTCAAAACAAAAACCACCGTGATCGGTGGTTTTTTTATAAGGATTTTCCCCGCGGCGGTGCGCCGCTTTTAATCCATGGGAAATTACTCTGTTTTGGAATAAAATATATTCTGAAAGGAGCACTCGTGCGGAATACGCCTTTTTCCCCGCGGTCGTGGACCGCTTTTAATCCGCATAAACAGAGGTTATTCCAAGATATTCCTCAAGGGTAAGACCGCTGTTGTAAAGGTCAGCGGCAATATCAATACCGAGATATCTCACGTGCCAAGGCTCGTATGTATATCCTGTAATATCCTGTTTACCATCGGGATAGCGGATAATAAAACCATATTTATATGAATTCTCTGCAATCCAACGAGCCTCGGGGGTATCTGCAAAGGAATCGTCCACACTGTTGATATCAAAGGCAAGTCCCGTTTGATGCTCGGAGTGACCCGGACGCGCAGAATAGGTATCCGCCTTTTCCTTACCGTCCAATTTGACCCAGCTTTCATAAACCTTCTTTTGATAATCGTAGGATCTGTAACCCGAGCATATCCAAAGGCTTATTCCGTCCTTTTTAGCCGCCGCAAACATTTTGTTAAGCGCATCTAATGCCTCGGTCTGAACTCCTGGGTCATAATCCGTAGGCAGAGAATAGGTCTTGTTGACCACAAGTATACCGTTTATATATGTAATACCGTCATTTCCGTCAACCTCTGATTTCTTGACGTTGACTGTAAGGGTTACACTTACCTTAGGATCTGACTCGCTTATGATATTCACCTCGCATTTTCCCTCGCCTTCTGCAACCACTGTTTTTCCGTCTTTAATTGAAGCTACAGAGGTATTCTCGCTTTTAAATCTGACCTTTTTATTGTTTGCACCCGATGGCATGATCGTAAGCTTCGGAGTATGCTCCTCTCCAACAGCTAACGTCACCTCGTACATATCAAGAAAAATATTCTTTACCTTTACCTCCTCCGGAGTAGGAGTAGGAGTGGGTGTAGGTGTCGGTGTAGGTGTAGGTGTAGGTGTGGGTGTGGGTGTAGGTGTAGGTGTAGGAGTGGGTGTTGATATAGGTGTCCCATCGGGTGTAGCGGTTATCTCACCTGTTACGGTAGTATCCGTAGTACCCTGCGGCGTGGTATCGCTTCCCTCGGGACTTACAGTGGGGGTGATCTCCGTATCGACATTCTGTTCCGGTGTAAGCGACCACTCGGGCGTTAATGTTTGTCCTGTCAGAGGAGGGTTGATTATTATATTTCCGCTGCCACTACTGCAGGAGGTCAGCGCCATCATTAAAAGCAAAAATACTGCGGTTATTTTCTTCATTCTATTTCCTTTGGTTTAAACTTCTTTATTCCTTGTTTTTCTTTTTCTTAATAACGATAAACACAACTACCACAATGACGATCACAACGATCGCAGCTGCCGATGCTCCGATAACTGCGGAAACGATATCGTCTTCTTCTGCAGGGGTGGTTTCGGGAGATACTGTTGTTACAGGTGCTTCAGTTCCCGTAGGCTCTGAGGTTTCGCTTGTCTTTCCGAAATTTTCAGAGGTATAGGTTGCCGTCGCGGTCTGACCGAAAACGTCTGTAACAGTAAGCTCACATTTATAGCTATCCGTCTTAAGATCATCGAGCTTTACGCTGTTCACCTCGGGGCGTGTGCCGGAGGCGGACGCAAGCTCGTTGCCATTTTCGTCCACTACCTTGAGGCTATAGGAAAGCTGGGGAGTGCTGTTTTCTGTCATTTCCCAGTTGATTCGTGTGCTGAGGATCTTGCCGTTGCTCACTGAGTTCTTCGCGGCAATAGCATTGATGGCAGGTGTACCGACTGTGGGCTTTGCATCCTGCTTAAGAGTTGCGGTAAGATCAAGCTTTTCGTCCGTGTCTATCTCAGATCTTCCGTCAACCCATGCCCAAACATAGGTGCCGTCCTCGGAAAGTCCGAGCTTTGCTTCACCGTGTGCCTTGGGGTTGGCATCGGACTGAATATAGATCTTACCACAGGACTTCCAAGAGTCAATTCCCGTCTGTCCCGTGGGAAGCAGATAAATATTTCTGTATCTGAAGGAACGGTAGTTCTCGCGAGTGGACTCTACAAAGTTTTCAAGGAACTGACCGATATCCCCTTGAATGTAGGAATCAACAAGGAAGGTGTTATAGTAGGCAAAAAGAGTCCATTTGTCTGCCTCATAATCATAGTACCAGGTTCCGATAAAGGTATTGCCCGTTTCCTCGTCCTCCCAGCAAAGGAGAAGCTCACGGTACCACTGATTGCTCTTCCATGCGTAGGGCATTACGCAAGAGGTTCCGCTACCCTCGTTATCATAGGTAGTGGTCTTGCCATAAATGGCCTTGGCATAGATATATTTGGTTTCGCGGCTTTGGAGATCCATATATTCATATCTCCACATGGACATGATTCCGCGTCTGTCATCGGGTGTATCACCTATCTGAAGTCCCGCATACGCGCCGCCGCCTGTGAAATTGAGATATTTATATTTCTGAATGGTGGGCTTTGTATACATACTCCAGTTTGCATTTGACCAATAGGTACAAAGAGCGTTTTCGCTGTCGGAGTAAAAATCCATCATAAATCCATCGGTCTTCTTGTCAGTAACGTTGGTATAACAGGTCATAAAAAAGCCGTGGGTACCATCTGCATTTGAAACAAGGGCACAAGACAGCACAAAAAATGCCGACAACAGTGCACAAAGGGTACATCTCAGAAATTTGGTTTTCATAAAAGCCTCCAATATTTATTATTATATATGAATTATACATAATTTTTGTGTGCTTTGTCAATACCTACGGAGCATTTTAAAAAAGAAGCGTGACGCTTCACCCAAAAAGGGGTAGAGCACAAATAAAATCAACATCAAAAACCTTTTATTAAAGTTTTTTGGCTTACCTTTTTTGCAAAAAAGGTAAGTGGCTCTATTCGCAAATAACGAACAGAGGCACAAATTAAATCTAATAATAAAACCCTTTTAATAAAGTTTTTGAAGGGTTTGTGAAACTTTTTACAAAAAGTTTCCTGAGAAAGGCTTAATTACTTCTCGGGGAAGGCAACGCGAGCGCCATAATGAGTATGGAGAAGCTCGTGAGCAAGGTGAGAGTTGGGCTCACCAAGGAATTCAGCGTAGAGAGCCTTGATCTGAGGATTGTTGTGAGACTGACGCAGAGTCTGTCTTTCATCCTCGGAATAAAGAGCCTGAGCGCGCTTTTCCTTGTAGGTGTCCATAATGTCTGCATCTTCGTTGGGAAGGAAGCACTCTCTTACGTAGGGCTGTCCGCCGCCGTTTACACAACCGCCGGGGCATCCCATCACTTCGATGAAGTGATACTTGCTCTTTCCTGCGCGGATCTCGTCCATAAGGATCTTAGCGTTCTTCATTCCGTGAGCAACAGCAACGTTAACTTCCATTCCTGCAAGGTTGAAGCTTGCTTCCTTGATTCCGTCAAAGCCTCTTACCTGCTCGAACTTGATCTCAGCGTGCTCTTCACCTGTAAGAACGAAGTAAGCAGTTCTGAGAGCCGCTTCCATAACGCCGCCTGTTACACCGAAGATTACGCCTGCGCCTGTGTATTCACCGATAATATCGTTGTCAAATTCCTCGTCGGGAAGCTTTGTGAAGTTGATACCGCTTCTCTTGATAAGTTTACCAAGCTCTCTTGTTGTGAGAACAACGTCAACGTCCTTAAGACCCTTGGTCTTGAGAGCATCTCTTTCCTTCTCGAACTTCTTAGCTGTACAAGGCATGATGGAAACCACGAACATATCCTCGGGGTTAACACCGATCTTTGCAGCATAGTAGTGCTTAAGGAGTGCGCCCTGCATTTCGTGAGGTGACTTACAGCTTGAGATGTGGTCAAGACAGTCGCCGTAGTAAACCTCAGCGTAGTTTACCCAACCGGGTGAGCAGGATGTGAGCATGGGGAGTGAGCCGCCGTTCTTGATTCTGGAAAGGAGCTCTGTTGCTTCTTCCATGATCGTAAGGTCAGCCGCATAGTTTGTATCAAATACTTTCTTGAATCCAAGACGACGGAGCGCCGCAACCATCTTACCTGTTACGGGTGTACCGATCTTCATGCCGAATTCTTCACCGAGAGCTGCTCTTACAGCAGGAGCTGTCTGAACAACAACGTACTTGCCCTGACGGAACGCCTCGTCAACCTTATCGATCTCGCTCTTTTCCATAAGAGCGCCTGTGGGACATACGTTTACGCACTGTCCGCAAAGGATACAGGGTGACTGTGTGAAGGGTCTGTTTTCTGCAGGGCCGATGATGGTCTTAAATCCTCTGTTCTGGAAGCCGATAACGCCGTTTCCGTGAGCATTGGAGCAACGTGCAACACATCTTCCGCAGAGTACGCACTTTGATGTATCTCTAACGATGGAAGGGCTGATCTCATCGATCGTAACCTCAGTCTTGGAGCCCTGGAACATATCATCTCTCGCGCCTGTAAGACGTGCAACGTGGAGAAGCTCACACTTTTCGTTCTTCTCGCAGGTCTGGCAGTTCATTGAGTGATTGGAAAGCAAAAGCTCAACGGATGCACGGCGAGCCGCAGTTGCCTTGGGAGAGGAGATGGTGATCTCCATTCCCTCGTTTACAGGATATACGCAGGAAGCCACGAGTCCTCTTGCGCCTGTTGCCTCAACAAGACATACACGGCAAGAGCCTCTGTTACATTCTCCGTGATTGAAAGCGCAAAGTGTGGGGATCTCGTATCCGCACGCCTTAGCCGCTTCGAGTATGGTCAATCCCTCTTCTACCTGATAGGGAATGCCCTCTATTTTAATATTTATCTTAGCCATTTAGCCTACCCCCTTATTTCTTATCAATAGCCTGGAACTTCTTACAAGAAGACATACAAAGACCGCACTTGATACACTTATCATCAAGTATCTTTCTTGAAGGAAGCTTGTGGCCGGGTGCAACGTAATCTGTCTTAATGATCGCAGAAACAGGACACTGTCTTTCGCAAAGTCCGCATCCTACGCACTTGTCGGGATCGATGGAGTAAGACATAAGCTTCTTACATACCTTTGCAGGACACTTCTTGTCCACGATATGAGCGATATACTCATCTCTGAAGGACTTGAGAGTTGAAAGCACGGGGTTTGCCGCTGTCTGACCGAGAGCGCAGAGTGAACCTGCCTTGATGGTCTCAGCAAGAGCCTCAAGCTCCTCAAGATCCTGCATTGTTGCCTTACCGCTGCAGATCTTTTCAAGGTACTCAAGAAGTCTCTTTGTACCGATACGGCAGGGTGTACACTTACCGCAGGACTCGTCGCAGATAAATTCCATATAGAACTTTGCAACGTCAACCATACAGTTGTCCTCGTCCATAACGATAGCTCCGCCGGAGCCCATCATTGAGCCCTTGGCAACAAGGCTGTCAAAGTCGATTGCAACGTCAAGGTCCTTTTCTGTAAGACATCCGCCTGAGGGACCTCCTGTCTGGATAGCCTTGAACTTCTTACCGCCGGGAATTCCGCCGCCGATATCATATATAAGCTCGCGGAGTGTTGTACCCATAGGAATTTCAACAAGTCCTACGTTGTTTACCTTACCGCCAAGCGCAAATACCTTTGTTCCCTTGGACTTCTCTGTTCCGTACTGAGCAAACTTTTCAGCGCCGTTACGGAGTATGTAGGGTACGCAAGCAAGTGATTCTACGTTGTTAACGATGGTGGGGCACTCCCAAAGTCCCTTAACTGCAGGGAACGGAGGACGGGGTCTGGGCATACCTCTCTGACCCTCAATGGAGTTGAGAAGGGCTGTTTCCTCTCCGCATACGAATGCGCCCGCGCCAAGTCTGATGTGTGCGCGGAATGAGAAATCTGTTCCGAGAATATTGTCACCGAGAAGTCCCATTTCCTCAGCCTGCTTGATTGCAATTCTGAGACGGTTAACCGCGATGGGATACTCTGCTCTTACGTAGAAGTAACCGTTCTGCGCACCGATAGCGTAACCGGCAATAGCCATACCCTCAATAACTGCAAGGGGGTTACCTTCAAGAATGGAACGGTCCATGAACGCGCCGGGGTCACCCTCGTCACCGTTACATACAACGTACTTTTCGCCGTCGGGCTGAGCATATGCGAACTGCCACTTTCTTCCTGTGGGGAATCCGCCGCCTCCGCGTCCTCTGAGTCCTGAATCAAGTACCTCCTTGATAACGTCTGCGCGGTCCATCTTGAGTGCCTTTGCAAGACCTGCAAACGCGCCTGCGCCGAGAGCTTCGTTTATATCCTCGGGATTGATAACGCCGCATCCGTCAAGAGAGATTCTGACCTGCTTCTTATAGAAGTTGATATCCTCCTGCTTTGCAACCTTTTCCTTTGTTGCGGGGTCAACATAAAGGAGTCTTTCAACAACCTCTCCGCCGATGATGTCCTTTTCGATGATCTCGTCAACGTCATCAACAGTAACAAGACGGTAAAGTGTATCCTCGGGGTAGATCTTTACAAAGGGTCCCTGTGAGCAGAATCCAAAGCAACCAACAAGGTTTACGGATACTCTGTTATCAAGTCCCTTTTCCTTAAGCTTAGCTTCGATCTTAGCCTTGATGTCGGCAGAATTGGAAGAAAGACAGCCTGTTCCTCCGCAAAGAACGATGGCACGCTTGCTTCCCTCACCGGAAAACTTTCCGCTGAGTGCAGTGGTACAGCTTGCTTGGATCTTTGCAAGTTCATCAAAATTCTTAATAATCATCAGTTTGCTCCTCCTTCTGCACGAAGCTCGTCAATAATACCCTTAACCGCGGAAACCGCAACCTTGGGGTATACCTTTCCGTTGATGGATACCGCAGGAGCAATTCCGCAAGCACCTATGCAACGAAGTGCGTCGATGGTGAACATTCCGTCCTCAGTGGTCTCGCCGGGAGCGATGCCGAGGATCTCGGAAAATTTGTCGATTACCTGCTGAGCGCCCTTAACGTAGCAAGCGGTACCAAGACATACACCAACGATATATTTTCCCTTGGGTTTGAGTGAGAAGAATGAATAGAACGTAACAACACCGTAGATCTCCGAAACGCTGAGACCTGTTTTCTTACTTACGATCTCCTGTACCTCAAGAGGAATGTATCCGTATTCCTTCTGAATGTCGCTGAGGATCATCATAAGAGGTGTTCTTTCATCTGCATATCTGTCGCAGATCTCGTTGATCTTAGCAACAGCAGCTTCATTTAAATGAGCCATAGTTTTTTAGCCTCCCTATATTTTTTGCACAAATGACATTGCGCGCACTATATCTTAATTGTACCTTTTTTTCTCTTTTTTGTCAAGGTTTTTTCGAAAAAAAATAAACAAATCACCATGTTTCTTCCTTACATTTTTGTAAAGTTATGTATACTTCAGCTTACCCTTCCCAAACGCGAACAATTCAGGAAGTAACCCACCTATTAAACAAAAAGCGGTCCTCGACCGCAGGGAAAAGCTGTACTCCGCACGAGTGCACCTTTTGAAATATATTTTATTCCAAAATAGAGTAATTTCCTATTAAACAAAAAAGCGGTCCTCGACCGCAGGGAAAAGCTATACTCCGCACGAGTGCACCTTTTGGAATATATTTTATTCCAAAATAGAGTAATTTCCTATTAAACAAAAAGCGGCCCTCGACCGCAGGGAAAAGCTGTACTCCGCACGAGTGCACCTTTCTTTAATTATTTAAACCTAAAACAGAGTAATTTCCCATTAAACAAAAAGCCGACGGCAAACCGTCGGCTTTGACTTTTGTTAATTAGTCGTTTGTGTAGGGGAGAAGCGCAACAACTCTTGCAAGCTTGATTGCTCTTGTCACCTCACGCTGGTGCATAGCGCATGTACCTGTAACTCTTCTGGGAAGGATCTTTCCGCTCTCGGATGTGAACTTACGGAGCTTTCCTGCTTCCTTGTAGTCGATTGTAGCTGTCTTATCTGTGCAGAAAAGGCAAACCTTCTTCTTTCTACGGTTGTTCATGTTTCCTGAACGGTAGGGTCTCTTTGTACCTTCCTCAGCAGGTGCTGCGGGAGCTTCAACTGTATTTTCAGTTTCGGGAGCAACTACTTCGTTCTCCTGTACTGCTACGTTTTCAAGATTCATTTCTTATTTCCTCCTTGTCAGATTTTTCAGAACGGAAGGTCATCATCATCGACCATCTGTTCAAATTTAGGAGCTTCGTCCTTTGTTGATGAGAAAGTGGGAGTCTGCTCTGCGTACGGATTGTACGTGGACTCGCTTGAACTTCCTCTGTTCTCTGAAGCACTGTCAACAAAATTCACTTCATCAACAATAACTTCCGTTGTGTAGCGCTTCTGACCGTTTTTATCGGTCCAATCTCTTACCTGAAGATTACCAACGATGCAGATGCAACTGCCCTTGTGGAAATATCTTGAGATAAGCTCCGCCTGCTGACGCCATGCAACACAGTTGATAAAATCAGCTGTACGCTGTTCAGCCTTTGAAGAACGGCGGTTTACCGCTACCGTGAATGTCGTTACGGGGATCCCGTTGGGAGTCTGCTTGAGCTCCGGATCTGCCGTAAGTCTTCCACCGAGAATAACTTTGTTAAAATTAAAATTCGCCATGGTGAATTCCTCCACTTTCTACTTCTTAGTTTCCTGCTTTTACT
>JAZQRT010000015.1:0-77814 GCA_045629725.1 Eubacteriales bacterium
CTTCTTCTATTCACCCGACGGAACAGAGCTTTGGTGCGCTTACCACGCCCTCAAGCGTCACAACGAAAAGGCTGAGCCCGACACAAGATATATGAATATCCAAAAGGTGGATTTCGACGAAACAGGCTACCCTGTAATGGGAAAGGCTATCGGATACGAGGTCGATATCCCCTGCCCCTCCGGTGAGACTTGGTAAGTTTTTTGTTTTTCGGACACAATTACGTTCCACGAACTAAATATGGGCATCTGTGCGGCTTTGTAAAAAGCTCCCCCTAAGCCCCCCAAAAAAACTTTTACAAATATATAACAAAAAGGTCTGCAACAAAACAGACCTTTTATTTTTTCACGATTCTTCACTGTCAACAGTTGATATCTTATTATCCACCGCAAAAAGCTTAATATAATTTTTGATAATTTCAGCAATCTTATAATGCCCTGCTGCATTGGGATGGAGTCCGTCGGGCATGAACGCTTCCTTTATATTCGGCACAGCGGGATTTAGTCCGCTTTCCGCATAAAGATCAATTACAGGCACAGACCATCTTTCACATACTTCCCGCAGTGCATTTACGTAATCTCCAAGGGAATGACCTCTGCCGTTGGGCAAATAATCATAGGTATGCTTCACCCCCGTCATGGCACTCTTTCCCATTCCGTATCGGTGAAGAGGTGTTATCACAACAAGTCGGCTATTGGGATGAGAGTTGATTATTGAAGGGATTATCACATTCAAAGCCCCGTAAAAAGATACGTCCTCACAATCATCGATCGTTCCGAGAGGAGTGTCATGACCATAGTCATTGGTACCCATGAAAATAAAGATCATATCCGCATCCTCGGGAATCTCGTTATATCTGTTGATAAGAGGAGTATACAGATTTTTATAATCCGAGGTTGCGCTGATACATGACCCCGAAATTCCTTGGACCGTTACGCTTTTGAACCCAAAATATTCATTCAGATACTCATGATAAATTTTATCCGTTTTCAAGCCCTCGGTAATACTGTCCCCAACAAAAGCAACGGACATCTGTGAATACTTTTCTTTTTCATCCGTTATCTTGACGCCAAGGGATATCCATTTCTCACCGTCAAATGAATATTCCCACTCCCCCGTGTCCGCATTAACACGGAGATTCGGAGTCCTTCCATCAACCCCGTTTTTACCGTCAGCACCGTCCGATGCTTCGGCTTTTACTCCTGTGTCAGAATCTCCTATCCACCAATTTCCGTTTTCTCCAATGAACGGAGTGAGACCATCCGGTGCCGAATACCCCTTTCCCTCATTTGTATCACAGGAAACAAGGTTAAAGGCGAAAAACATCAACATTAAAAATGCAAGTATAATCGATAATATTTTTTTCATTTTTTCTGCCTTAATAATTTTATTGTTTAATTGGTTTTCTCAAGGATCGCTTTCCCTGCAATTCGTGCAACTGCAACTGCGGAAGGATTACTGCTCGGGAGAAATACCGCATATAGCATATCCTTAAAGGTAACTTTATCTCCCTCGTAAAAATCATTATAATACCAAAAACAATTATCAACATCAAAGGAACTATAGCTCACCGTTTCCTGCAGATCTTTTTTGAAATCCAAAGCACAGATAACTGTTAATATCTTTGTGAGAGATGCGGGAGCTCTTCTGAGATTTTCGTTTTTGGAATACAGAATTTTAAGGTCGTTCATATCAGCACCGTAGGCAGGAATAAGACACGCAACAGCGCTTTCACAGCATACGTCTATTCTTGAATTATCATAGGTCGGGTCACTATACTTTAAAAGCGCAGCATCAGCAACCTGCCTTGCCGCTTCAAAACGATTGTTCTTTTGAGAGTTTGTCCCCTCCGCATAAAAGACTACAACCGCCAATCGGTCGAGGCTGCTCGGAATTTCGAGAATTACCGCTAAGTTTATAGCCTCATCAATGGTTCCGGTCTTACCGCCTAAAATATGATAATAATTTTCAAGGTCTGCCTTAATTACAGATGAGGTCAACGTCTTTTGTCGAGCTCTTGAACCCATAACAGATATAGTCTTGCTTGATTCTCCCCAAATATCCTTAAGCTCAGGATAATTTGCATCTGCATAAACCATAAGTCTTAAAAAATCATACGCAGTGCTGGTGTTTTCAGCTCCTACAGCATCCTTAAAATTGCTGTTATTCATGCCGATGATCTCAGCCTTTTTTGACATATAATCCATAAAGGCAGAATACATCTGCTCCTCTGTCTTGGGTATCTCAACATCGTCCCTCGGAATGGATTTTTCAATTGCTACGTAAGTTTCATAAAGCTGTATCATTTGCTCAACAGTGGGACTCACTGTGAAGATCGACATATCCACAACTGCAGGATCATCCACGTATCCGTCAAGGTTTGCCGAACGAATACTTCCGATATAGATATTCTCTCCGCCTCCGGAATATACGATGTCTGCCTGTGTAACAAAATCATAGGTCACTCGGCACACACCGACTGTAACGTCATTTATATGAACACCAAGCTCACCCTTTACATATCTCTTACAATAAACCTTGGAAGCCACAAAATAGTTCCCCGATTGCCCCAGAGTTGCAGAGGATACAAGCTGCTGAGAGCTTGTTCCGAATGCTTTAAGACTATATGGATAGGAATAATATTTATCAGCAGATACAGAGTTTGAGCCTGCCGCTTTTTTAAAGGGATCATAGCTGTTTTGATTAAAGCCGTCAACGTACGCCTTATTGTTTTCGATAAATATTTCACGATAGCTGAGCGTTTCCCAAGCAATATCGTCAAGAGAGGATGCAGAGGCGGCATGATCGCATACCGCCTTATGCTCGGTTTTCTCGCCGTTTATAACCCAAAAACCGTCCTCGCTTATCTCAACAGTGGGAGTTTTTCCGTCCTTACCGTCAACGCCTTCCGCTCTGACGCCGGTATCTTTGTCACCGATCCACCAATTACCGTTAGCGCCAATAAACGGTGTAAGACCGTCGGCTCCCGCTTCTCCTTGTGAGTCCTGCTCACCATTTTCGCTCTGTCCTATGTTTGCATCACAGGAAACAAAATTCAATGCAATGGAGAAAGTCATCAAAAGTGCAAGTATAAGGGATAATGTTTTTTTCATAGATATCTCCTTTTATTTTTCTGCATACTATTTTATCACAGTTCCAAGGCTTTGTAAATAATCTATATAAAAATAAAATAAAATAAAAACTTAACAAGCCAAAGAGTTTAAAAACCATTCCTGTACCTCATTGATTTCTTTGCCGTTTTATGTTATAATACATTATGCATAAAATTATCTGAGGAGAAAAACAAATGACAAATATGAGTAAATTCAAATTTTATTTTCTTTCTTTTACATGGGGTCTCCCTGTGACACTTCTTGGATGCCTCGCCTCACTTGGTGCCCTTATATGCGGGAAAAAGCCTAAAAAATGGGGGTACTGTTGGTATTTTGAATTCGGCAAAAATTGGGGAGGCACTGAGCTTGGGATTTTCTTTTTTAAAGACACCTCCAATAGCCGACACATCAAAAACCACGAGCACGGACACGCTCTTCAAAACTGTTATTGGGGCCCTCTTATGATTCCCGTCATCTCTTTGCCATCCTTCTTGAGATATTGGTATCGCCGCATAATTGTAAAAATTAAAAAGGAAAAAAAGCTTCCGCCATATGACAGTATATGGTTTGAAGGACAAGCAACAAGGCTGGGAACAGAGTTTATTGAAAAAAAGTTTAATTTATAATTTGTCTTATTATACTGCCACGTATGATTATAAAATCAAACAAGCTGTAAAATCTCGAAATGAGTTTTTACAGCTTGTTTTTTCACCTTATAGATTTTTTTCAAAGCGGCGCATCGCGTAGAGTAAGCTCTCCATCGCAATCTCAGATCGCTTTTTATTCAGTAAAATATTTCTCAGCGGAGCGGCTGAATGCCATCATATGCTTTAAAAGGTCAGAGAAATATTCCTTAGTTGAGGTTTGTTTATTATAGGCATAGGTTTCTATACTATACGTCAGCACTCCGCTTACAAGAGCTTCACTCTCGCTTCCGTAATACTCGTATATCTCCACAGTAATTGCTATTCCCATATCCTTGGTCGCAATTCCGTCAAACGCTATTGTATAATATTCTTCGTTTACTGACATTTCCGAGAAATTGTATATTTGCTCATGCATTTTTCCCTTAACGTCCGTGTAACTCACTCTTACCGATAAATTCTCCTTTTCACCCACATACGTCGAAAGGTCAAGATAAAATTTCAGCCTTACACTATCTCCGAAAATTCCGGAAATCCCGGCGATGGTCGTTTTGTCTTCGCTTCCTTTATCATAATTATAGACTGAAGTGAGCGTTATTTCGTCACCTGTTTTATAGCTTGCATATTCCTTCTGCTCCTCGGTGAGTACGGAATTTGCAAGGGCATCCGTTCCGTAGTTAAAATACAACTGTGCCATTGAACCGTAATTCAGCATATCAACAAGGAGGGTCTTCTCCGATGCAGTTGCTTCAGGATTGTTCAATCTGTTCTTAGCGTATACGCTTATGCCATACTCATAGGTTTCATAAACATATTCTATTCCGTCTTTTTCTATATGAAGAACTGCATTTACTGCATCGTTCATTTCCTTGGCGGCAATTCCTCTTACGTAAAATACGTAATACTTTCCGCTTTGAACATATTCCGTCATGTTTACAACAAGTGATTCTCTGTCATCTCGGTACTCGCGGGTTACTACAGTATACATACTGTCCGCCCCCTCAAGCATTTCCGCTTTAACGTACAGCTTGATGGTCATTTTTGACTGGTATATTACAGATGCTCCGGCAAAGCCTACTCCATCCATGTAGACAACATCGGGAGCAAACGCCAGTCCACAAGAACAATAATCGTCCTCAAAGCTATGCTCCTCTGGTGTATATTCCGCATTGAACACGGTATCATTCAAAAGAGGAGTGAAAGCCTTGTCCCAATTTGAAAATGTATTATGAAAATCATCATCTACATATATATCATCGAGATTTCCTTCAAACGAGGGAATATCACCGATCATGTATTCCTGCTCATATGTACCTGAGCTGTAATTCCATGTTACCGTGAAATTTTTCTCAAAAGGCTCTTCAAAAAGGAAATCTTCGCCGTAATAATCCTCTCTACCGTAAAGATAGATCTTACCCTCATCAACATAGGATGAATAAAAGAGCATATCCTCATAGCCTTCAACTTCAAACTCAAGCTTGTTTTTTGTAACAGGGTCAAATGCCACGATCTTTTCTTGAGTGTTGAAATAAAGCAAATTATTGTAATAGCTGAGTCCAGAATACACAACCGAGTAATAGGAATTATGCGCTGCATTGGCATACCACTTGTCGGGGATATCCAAAACCGATTCATAGGAAAGAGTTGTCTCGTCAAATTTACAAAGACTTATTTTTTCATTATTCAGGAAATAAAGCTCCCCGCCTGCCGCCACAAAGGGAGATCTTATATCCTCCCAAAATACAGAATCGTACGTTGTAGACGTACATGTATATTCCGATGTCCAATTATAATGTTCTCTGTTCGTGATTTCTGCATCGCTGAGAAGAAAATAATTATGACGGGCATAAAAAGGTTTTCCGGGATCGGTCTCCGAACTTATGGGGTCATCCCAAGTAGCATCTATATGATAATACTTACCGTCTAATTTCACCACGTTCCAAATATGGTTCATAGCATCGCTCGTTGCCCATGAAACCTCAATTCCAAGCTCCTTATAGCAACCAATAAGCGTAAGTGTGTATGCCTGGCAAACACCCGTTTTATTTTTTATAAAATTATAAGCATCGTATATTGTATAGCTAAGGTCATATTGATAGTTGGCGCAGATATAATCGTGCACATAAAGAAGCTTCTCAAGATCTGTGGGAAGCGTTTTTGCAACATCGGTGATCTTTTTGATCTCTGCATTATAGACCTCAAGTGCAGCTGCATATTCATCTTTATCCATTATATAATTAGGATAGTACGCTACAACATACGAACCGTATGAATAACTATAACTATTATCACAATGGAAAAATTCGGGATAACTGTTTAAAAAATCAGTAACCAATGTATGAAGCTCGTCTGGTGTAAGCTTATATTTACTTATGTCAATTTCGTCTTCCATGCTCAGAATACCATCATATAAAACCTGTTCAACGGTCTTTTCACCGTTTGAGGTCAAATACTTCGGTAACTTTGCAAAATTCACATCTTCATAGGAATTCAAATTTCCGCTTTTCGGAAATCCACCCAATGACATTGACTCAATAGATGCGCTTTCAATTACAAGCTCACCCTCAATATCCGCATATGCCATACTGCCGAAAATTATTATCGCCGCCAAAAGCGAGATGCTTACCAAAGCAATAAATAATTTCTTTTTCATAATATCCTCTCTTTCTGAAATAAACAGAGCGACGCTAAAGAACAATATTTGCCCTTTCGTCGCTCCGCAATATTTATTTGGTCTTCATTAAACCCGTATAAAAAATTCAAAAGGTCTTGGGATGAAGTCACTCCCCTGCGGTCGCAAACCAATACTGATAAAAATGATCGTTACTACATGGGTGAAAATGGCTTGCCGCCAAGACTCACCGACTACCGTAACTGCTTATTTTGCATTCATCTTGAGATATGCGTTTATGAATCCGTCAATGTCACCGTCCATTACTGCGCTGATGTTTCCGTCTTCATAGCCTGTTCTGGTATCCTTTGCAAGAGTATAGGGCATGAATACGTATGAACGGATCTGTGCTCCCCACTCTATATTTGTTTTTACACCCTGAATATCCTCGATCTTCTCAAGCTTCTCACGGGCTTTGATCTCCATAAGCTTACTCTTGAGCATCTTCATGGCTGTTTCCTTGTTCTGAAGCTGGCTGCGCTCTGTCTGACATCCAACTACGATTCCTGTGGGAATGTGAAGGATTCTGATGGCAGATTCCGTCTTATTTACGTGCTGACCGCCCGCTCCGCTGGACTTGTGAGTTGTGATCTCAAGCTCATCCTCTCTGATCTCAATGGAGCCGTCGTCATTGAACTCGGGCATAACCTCAACAGAAGCAAAGGAAGTATGTCTGCGTCCCGATGAGTCAAAGGGAGATACTCTTACAAGTCTGTGTACTCCGTTTTCGCTCTTGAGATAACCGTAGGCGTTTATACCCTCAACCATGATGGTTGCACTCTTGATTCCCGCTTCTTCTCCGTCAAGCCAGTCGATAAGCTTTACGTTGTAACCATGCTTTTCACCCCAACGGGTATACATACGGTAAAGCATGAGCGCCCAGTCCTGTGCCTCTGTTCCTCCGGCACCCGGATGAAAGGACAAAATAGCATTGTTTGCATCATATTCTCCGGAAAGAAGAACCTCAATACGCATTTGAGCCTCAATCTTTTCGATCTCCTCAACGTCTGCAAGTATCTCCTCTGTAAAGCTTTCGTCGGATTCCTCAATTGCAAGCTCGTTGAGATCCCACGTATCTGCATGCTTTTTTACAAGTGCCTCATAGGCACCGATCTTATCCTTGAGCTGCTTGATCTCGCGAAGAATCTTTCCTGAATTCTGCTGATCCGACCAAAAGGCTGCATCAGTGGTTTTTGCCTCAAGCTCCTCTACCTTTTCTTTAAGTTCTGTAATTCTAAGGGCTGATCCCAGATCTATGATTGCCCCCTTAAGTTCGCCAAGCTTTCTCTTGGCTTCATCAAGCTGTATGATCAAAACGCTATCCTCCTTCATGCTTCGGGCTTCCCCGTAGTCTTTTAAGTATACGTATATTTTACCTTATTTTGTAATTTATTTGACCTCGAACATATTGGATGAGTATACTTCACATTCAATAGCTCCGTCAATTTTGTTTATTAATTGTGCTAAATATTTGCACACAGGATTTTCTGTATAAAAATGTCCTGCTGTAAATACAGGAAGTCCGCTTTCCGCGCTGTCAAGCGCCTTATTATATCCGCACTCCCCGGTCAGCAGACAATCTGCCTCCATTGATATTGCTTCTTTTATGGCATCTGCGCCGCTGCCACCCAAAATTGCAACCCTTTTGATCTTTTTATCAATTCTCGTATATTCAACATACGGTGCAGAAAGTTTCTCTTTTACGAACTGTGCAAAATCCTCACAGGTCATCTCGTTTTCAAGATATCCTATGCGCCCCATGGGCTGTTCATCAACCGTAAGCGCCTCAATATCACGAAGCTCCAGCGCATCGGCAAGAGCACTGTTTACATGCTTCACATCAAGACGCGTGTGTAATGAAATGGCAGAAATTCCGTAATTTATGAGCTTACACACTCTTTTCCCTGTGATATCACCGTAGCTTATACTTTTCATAGGTTTAAAAATCAGTGGATGATGTGACAGGATAAGATCAAAACCGCCTTTTTTTGCATACTCGATTACAGGAAGTGTTATATCAAGAGCAACGAGCACTCGCTTTATTTCCTTACCTGCGTCAAGACAAAGCATCTCGCCGTCATTGTCCCAATCGCAGGAAAGAGCTTCGGGAAGTACGTCACTGATATTTGAATAAAGCTCAGAATATTTCATCATTTTCCCTCTCAAGATATTTAGTAATCATATTAAGAAGCTCTCTTTCCTCGGCAATATTATGATTTCCGCCTTCCGTCTTTGACTTTATCTTATACTCAGTCTGACGCTTAAGCTTTTCAATACACAAAAGCGTTACCTCATCCCGTCTTGACAGATTGATCCTTCCGATATGAGCATCAAGCGGCGTGATGTGATAGGGCTCACCTGTATATTCCACAAGCATAACGCGGTATATATGCCCCCCGTCCTTTACCCAAAGATCATCAAGTATCAAAAATCCCTCTCCTGCAAAAAGACGCGACATATCCTCAATTGAGGACATAGGCTGAAGAATGAGCTTGGGACGACAGGTTTTGACAAGAGAATTATTGATTATTCGAAAAATAAGCTCTCCGCCCATTCCGCAAACGCTGACCGCATCAAATTCTCCTGCAAAAAGGCCTGCCATTCCATCGCAAAGTCGGGTGGATATTCTGTTTTCAAGCCCATGCGCTGCAATATTATCCTCTGCGTTTTTAACGGGTCCTTTGTTTATATCCGTTGCAATGGCAGACTTTATTTTTCCGCTCTCGCAAAGATATATCGGCAGATACCCGTGGTCGCTTCCGATATCCGCAAGAACCGCTCCTCGAGGTATCATATCAGCTACCGCTCTGAGCCTTTTGTCAAGTTTAATGATAAATATCCCTCCCGAGATTCAAATGTCACGATCTCTTACTTTGTTGCAAGATAGTCGTTTATACGCTGGATAAGCTCCTCAGCATCCGTGCCGTGAACCGCACATGCTGCTTCAATGCTCTCTCCTCTTGAGTGAGGACAGCCAAGGCAGTGCATTCCCATTTCAAGGAAGAACTGTGCTGTTGTAGGATCAAAATCAAGAACATCTCCGATAATTGTTTCTTTTGTAACTGTCATGGTTTAATCTCCTTCATTTTAAAAATGGATAACAAGCAAAGTAATCCGTGTATATTATAACATATTCGCCGAAAAAGTCAAACTTGATTACCGGAAAATCTTGAATTTTTTTTGTGTTTGTGATATGATATACGTATAGCGTCCTATAAATAATTAAACTATAATAAAATCGGAGGGACAATAAAATGAATTGTATTTTTTGCAAAATAATAAGCGGAGAGATTCCATCAAAAAAGGTATATGAAAATGACAAGCTTCTTGCTTTTTATGATATCAATCCCCAATCTTCCATTCACATTCTCGTAATTCCCAAGGAACACATTGCTTCTGTTGATGAAATAAACGAGGACAATGCCGATATCGTTGCGGAAATATTCAAAAACATTCCCAAGATTGCCCTCCACGCAGGTATCCACGGTGGTTACAGAGTTGTTTCAAACTGCGGCGAAAACGCATGTCAAACAGTACACCACCTTCACTTCCACATTCTCGGCGGAGAAAAACTCTCCGAGCAGATGGCATAATATAAGATACAAAATAAATTTCAGAAAGGTCGGGTTATAATTGATAGAAAATAATAATTTTGAAAACAATGGCAATGTAACCTCCGCATCTGAACTCCCTGAAAGGGAGCCAAAAGCGGAATTCGACATCAAAAGCTTTAACTCATATTCTCAGCCATATACGCACCAAGCAGAGCCTCCGCGCCAAGATACCGTGCCGCTCAGCTCATCAGAAGCACCGATCAAGCATCTTTCGCCCGATGGCTCATACTATACCCCCGAGGTACCCACATGGTATTACGGATATAATGAAAATTCGGCAAAGCCACCCGTTGATCCCGCTCTTGAAGCACGTTTATTCAAAAAAGATCTGAGACGAAGATTTTCCTACGTTGCATTTATGATTCTTGCAATGTTCTTCATATATCAGTTTGCAGGATCTCTTGCTCTTGGCATATACGCTGCCATGACAAATACAACGATTGAGGATCTTTCTCAAACAGCCACCATGATCATCGGTACCCTTTCGATTGCTCTTGTGGGATTCCCCGTTTTGCTTCTTATGTTACTTCCCAAAAAAGCATCAAAGCCCATAAAATCAAAAACCAATCCAATCAAGCTGCTTCCTTACCTCACCATATCAGCTCTGTGTGTAATCTCAGGTGTTTTGCTTGGAAGCATTATTAAATCTGTACTTGGCGAGATCTTGGGAGCTGAGATGCAGGATATCGTATCAAGCGGACTTGAAGGCGTTCCGTTATGGCTGATCTTTATCTTTGTTTGTGTTTTCCCAGGAATATTTGAAGAGCTTATATTCCGCAAGCTTGTAATTGATAAAACAAGAGAGTTTGGTGATTTTGCGGCAGTTGTTTTTTCCGCCCTCACCTTTGGAATATTCCACGGAAATTTCGAGCAGTTCTTCTACGCATTCTTCACAGGTCTCCTTTTTGGATACGTATATGTAAAAACAGGACGCATTCTTTACACTATAATCCTTCATACTACGGTAAATTTCTGCGGTTCAGTGGTTACAACCCTTATTCAGGATTCCACCGTCGCACAGTTGATTTATCTGATTGCAGTTTTTGTTATCGGATTTATAGGCTTGATCGCCCTTGTTTTTGAGATAATTGACAATCACAAAAAATTCAACGATGATATAGGAATTCAAAAAATAGGCGGAACAGACGTTATTAAGGGTATATTCTTGAACCCCGGCGCTATTACGTTCTTTATTGTATTTATCTATGTTTTTGTTGAATATACACTTATGTCCTTCAGCTTATAATCATGAAAAAATATAACGCTTGGCTTACCGTCAACAGCTTTTTAAACACAAAAAAGTTTTCGGAGCTTTATTCATATCTTCTTGAGGCAGCAGAGAAAAGGGATATCCTGCTTGAGATTAAAAAAACATCGGATATTCCTTTTTGCTCCGATGCCCCCCCTAAAAACAAGCCCGACTTCATTCTTTGGTGGGATAAAGACGTAAACCTTGCCGCGCTTTATGAAAATGCGGAAGTGAGGCTTTACAATTCCTCCCGAGCCATTGAATACTGTGACAACAAGGCTAAAACCGTTTTGGAGCTATCAAAAAACAAAGCTATTCCCCTACCCCGCACCATTTTTGCACCCAAGACCTTTGCAGGCATCGGATATACAGATCTTTCTTTTCTTGATCACGCCGAGGACATCCTCGGATATCCAATGATAATTAAGGAATGCTACGGCTCCTTCGGTGCACAGGTCTACCTTGCAAAGAACCGCCCCGAAGCCGAAAGCATTATAAAAGAAAGAATTATCGACCGCGAATTTATAATGCAGGAATTTATATCCGAGTCCTTTGGCAAAGACGTCAGAATAAACGTGGTGAAGGGACACGCTGTTTGCAGTATGATGCGCCATAACCCTGATGATTTTCGATCAAACATTACAAACGGCGGAAAGACGGTACTCTACGAACCCACAAAGGAGCAAATATCCGCAGCGGTTATTGCCACGGAAACACTCGGACTTGATTTTGCAGGTGTTGACGTGCTTTTCGGGAAGGACGGAGTACCCTATATTTGCGAGGTAAACTCCAATCCGCACTTCAAAACAACTCTTGACTGTACGGGAATTAATCTTGCAGACCATATACTTGAGGGAATTATTGAGGATCTTGAAAAATGAAAGGGTATATTTTATACGATCGAGAGGGCATATTGCGCAACCGCAGCTTTGCCGAGGCTATAATCGACCACGCTGAAAAAAGAAGCGTGAAAATCGAGATACTGCTTCGCGAGGACGTTCTGTGCACCATGCAGGACTCAAAGCTCTGCCTTGTTTCAAAAGATGGCAGGTCAATTACTGCGGATTTTATAATCAACAGATGCATCGACCCTCTTTTTGCCGAATTTGCAGAGAAATCAGGCATTAAAGTTTTTAATTCCGCTGAGGTTTGCAGAATATGCAACGACAAGCGCCTCACGCATATTCATTTTGCAGAAAAAGGCATTCCCATGGCAAACAGCGTTTTTCTCAATAAATATGACGAAGGATATTCTCCGAGTGAATATCCGAAGGTCCTTAAGGCTCCCGCAGGGCACGGCGGAAACGAAGTGTTTTTTATAAAAAACGAGATAGAATTAAAATCTCACAGCTTTACCCAAAGACTGATCCAGTCACCTGTAAAGACTCTTGGAAAGGACCTCAGAGTTTACGTTTTAAACGGAGAGATACTCTCATCTGTGCTCAGGAGCTCCTCTCGGGATTTCCGAAGCAATTTTTCTCTTGGAGGCTCGGCGCAGATCTATTATCCCTCCGAAAGAGAAAATGATCTTATAAAAAAGGTAATTGATGCTCTGCCAAAAGGAGCACTCTACGTTGGTATTGATTTTATTTTTGACGCAGACAAAATGCTTCTCAACGAGGTTGAAGACATCGTCGGCTCAAGAATGTTGTACCAAAAGACCTCCATCCCCGTCCATGAGCTTTTCACGGACAGCATTATTAACGAAATGAACAAAGGAGAATCATAATGGAAAACAAGGTTTTAAATGTTGCTGAGTGCAAGGAAAGATTTTTGAAGATCTGCCGTGAGAAAATAAACCGCCCCGGACTTGAAAATCTTATTGAATGGCTCGAAAAAAGCGATTTCTTTTCTGCACCCGCAAGCTCCAAATTCCACGGAAACTATATCGGCGGACTTTGTGAACATTCCCTCAACGTATATGACGTTGCACTCCATTTGAAAGAAAAATACATGCCCGAGGGCATTCAGGATGAAAGCATCGCTATCGCGGCGCTTTTCCACGATCTTTGCAAGGTACACTGCTATAAAAAAGGCTTCAGAAACGTAAAAAACGATGCGGGTGTTTGGGAAAAGAAGGAAGTTTGGGAAATTGACGAGCGTCTGCCCCTCGGTCACGGCGAAAAAAGCTGTATCATTCTCCAGTGGTTCATCCGTCCCACAGTTGACGAGCTCATCGCTATACGTTGGCATATGTCAGGCTTTGACAAATCCGTTATCGGCGGCGACTATTCCATAAGCAAGGCTCAGGACTTCACTCCCCTTTGCGGACTTATTCAAGCGGCTGACATGATCGCCTCAAACCTTGTTGAAAGATAATTTATGAATTTCAAGAAGGTTCCCAACCCCAAAAACAAGCTTTTTATTATCTTGGGGTTTTCGATATACGTTGTCGTCATGCTCCTTACAGGTACCACTTGCCCCTTTAACAGATTTCTCGGGATAGTTTGTCCCGGATGCGGAATGACAAGAGCTCTTATTTGCGCTCTCCAGTTCAAATTTGCCGATGCTTTTGACTACCACATGATGTTCTGGAGCATACCTCTGCTTTTCCTTTATTTTATTTTCGAAGGGAAGCTTTTTCGGAATAAATGGGCAGATCGCGTCATATTAATTATTTTGTCAGTGGGATTTCTTATCAATTGGATCACAAGCATTATTTACGGAATTGGCTGAAATTTGACGTTTTTTCCTTAAAAATGTATATATTCGCAGAAATTACTATTGACAAAACGTTTACATTATGTTAAACTATGAACGATATTGGAAACAATAATTACTTTTATATGGAGGACTTTAAAATGTTTTGCAAAAACTGTGGCGAACAGCTCAACGAAAACCAGGCAATCTGCGTTAAGTGCGGCGTAAAGGTTGGCGAAGGTTCAACTTTCTGCCCCAACTGCGGCAACACAACAGCTCCCGATGCTGAGTACTGCCTCTCTTGCGGCGTTGCTCTTAAGAAGGCTGATAAGGCAGCAGACGCTCCCCTTGCAGGCAAGGACAAGATCGTTATCATTCTTGTTTGTCTTTTCCTCGGTGGACTTGGAATTCACAACTTCATGATGGGCGAAACAAAGAAGGGTATCGTAAGAATCGTTGCTTCTTTCCTTTGCGGACTTGGCGGAATTCTTGCTCTTATCGACCTTATCAAGATTTTGATGGACAAGTACGTTGTAGATCCTACAAAGCTTATCTAATCTGATACATAAGATTAAATTGCTAAATAAAAATGACTGTGCAAAAGCACAGTCATTTTTATTTATGTATCAATAGAATTCATATAAGATCTCCTCAAATATCTCGAAAAAGCTATTCCAAAAGATCAGATCAAATATCGTTGAAAGTATACTCATAACGATGGAACCCACAACGGACACAACAACACCGACAAGAGCTCCGTTAAGCGCAGATTTCGCCTTTTTGGGTGAATCCGAGCAAAATACGGCATATAGAATAAATCCAACAATCGGGAGAAAAAATCCCAAAAGAGAAAAGGCAAGGCTTGATTCGTCCGACTTTGAAATATTTGTTTGAGAAGCCTTCTCCTCCACTAATTTTCCGCAGTGAACACACAAA
Organism: Eubacteriales bacterium; assembly: GCA_045629725.1. GTDB lineage: Bacteria > Bacillota > Clostridia > Oscillospirales > CAG-272 > SIG714. The sequence continues at coordinate 14,866 of JAZQRT010000015.1, forward strand.
GCCGCCTTATCGTCAAGTCCGCCGCCGCAATACCTGCAATATTTCATATCTTACACCTGTTTAGTACCTTATAAACCAATGAAAAGTCCGGCTTCGAGTGTGAATAAGAAAATAAAATAAACAGCGTAGAACAAGAGCGTAAAAGCAAACGAGGCAATCGTTCCTGCGATCGCTCCCTTAAGACATGATTTAGCCTTTTTAGGCATGTTACCGCTGTTTACTGCATAAAGAACAAATCCGATAATGGGAAAGAAAAAGCTAAGAAAAGCAAGTCCCGTACTTGGTGCATCATCCTTTGCAAGATTGCTTCCCGCAGCGGGAGCTTCAAGCTTTACTCCGCAATGAACGCAAATTGCAGCTTTATCGTCCACCTGTGCACCGCAGTTATAACAATATTTCATATATCTACCTCCATACAACATTAAAATTGACAAGTCAAAGTTTATCACACTTTCTTTGACTTGTCAATACTTATATCTTCATATCATCAAAACCTTTACCGTTAAACACGGAAATTGTAGTAAATCCCGTATTTTTCAAAATTTCCACTGACTCATCGAAGAAGAAATCAAGATTCTTCGGATCGTGGGAATCACTGCCTAAAAGCAGTTTTCCCCCCCATTCCTTTATCTTTTCAAGAAGAAACGTATTTGGGTACGGAAAGGTCTTATATCCGCGGGATATCCCCCCCGTGTTGAACTCTAAATACTTACAATATTTAAGACATTCCTTGAGGCTTTCCTCAGCAGCTTTAATATACTCGGGGTCCTCCTCGGGCATATAGCTGAACTTGGTTATAACGTCGAAGTGTCCGATAAAAGCAGGTCTTGTTTTCTCCACGTGCTCCACCATCATCTCAAAATAGCACTTTGCCATGTCAACAACGTTTCCACCAAACACTTCCCTGACGCACTCCTCCTGCTGGGCACGGGTATGGTCAATGGGATAGCATTTTCCGCTGCGGTTTATATAATGAGCAGACGCGATAATGTAATCAAACTCCTCGTCTGTCCCCTCGGAATAATAGTCCTTTTCAAGACCGAGATAGACAGGCAATCTACCGTCATATTCACAGGCAAGTGCCTTGACCTCTCGGATATAATCAGCATATCTCTTTGCAGACATACAATAACTGGGATCACAGGCAGTAAAGCTATGGTCTGAAAATCCGAGAGACAGCATGTTTTTTGCAATCGCAGACTCTATGTTCTCGCGCACAGTTCCGACACCGTCGGAAAAGGTTGTGTGAGTGTGTAAATTTGAATATCTCATTTTATCCTCTTATATTACTCTTACTCTGATAACGCCCTCAAGGGATGCGATATGATCTTTTACCGCATCTATGTCGCATTTTGCCACGTCCATCATGGTATATGCAAGATCTCCTTTTGACTTGTTGAGAAGGTTCTCGATGTTCACGTTGTCCTTAGCAACAGCAGAGGTAATGGAGGTCAGCATGTTGGGGATATTCTTGTGAATTACGCAAATTCTGATATCTCCGCTTCGGGGCATTGATATATTCGGGAAATTTACGGAATTGGTGATATTTCCGTCCTCAATATACTCAATAAGCTCCTTTGCCGCCATGACCGCGCAGTTATCCTCGGACTCGGGTGTGGATGCGCCAAGGTGAGGAATTGCAATTACCCCCTCAACACCGAGCATTTCGTCCGTGGGGAAATCCACAACGTAGGTTGCAACCTTTCCGGTCGCAAGAGCCTCAAGCATATCCGCACTGTCAACAAGTCCGTCACGGGCAAAATTAAGAATACGCACGCCGTCCTGCATCTTATCAAGAGCAGCCTTATTGATCGTTCCCTTTGTATCCTTTGTCAGCGGAATGTGAAGTGTGATATAATCGCATTTTTCAAATATCTCACTCATATCCGTTGCTCTTTTGATATTATGAGAAAGGTTCCATGCGTTCTGGAGAGAAAGATAGGGATCATATCCATATACCGTCATTCCAAGATCGTTTGCCGCATTGGCAACAAGTACACCGATTGCTCCAAGACCGATGACACCAAGCTTCTTTCCTCTGATCTCAGGACCTGCAAAGGCGGATTTTCCCTTTTCAACAAGCTTACCTACCTCAGCGCCCTGACCTTTAAGTCCCTGCGCCCACTGTGTTGCGGCTGTGATCTTGCGGGATGCAAGGAAAAGCCCCGCAACCGTTAATTCCTTTACCGCATTAGCGTTTGCACTTGGTGTATTGAAAACAACGATACCCTCATTTCCGCATCTTTCAACGGGAATATTATTGACACCCGCTCCCGCTCTGCCGATCGCAAGGAGGGATTTCGGAAATTCCACCTCGTGAAGCGCCGCCGAACGAACAAGCGCCGCAACGGGTTCTTCTGCGTTTTCGGAAATTACGTATTTTTCATCAAAATAGTCAAGACCTACCTTTGCGATCTTGTTATATACCTTTATATTATACATTAAGCGTTTTCCTCCTCAAATTTCTTCATAAATTCAACAAGCTTTTCAACACCTTCCACGGGCATAGCATTATAAATGGAAGCTCTCATACCGCCAACGCTGCGGTGCCCCTTAAGGTTGATGAATCCTGCACTTGCTGCTTCTTTTACAAATTTGGCATCAAGCTCCTCATTACCTGTAACAAAAGGTACGTTCATAAGCGAACGGTCCTCTTTTTTTACAGTACCCTTGAAAAGCTTACTCTCATCAAGGAAATTATAAATAAGCTCCGCCTTGCGCTTATTGACCTTTTCAATAGCTTCAAGTCCGCCCATATCCTTTAACCAATGGAATACAAGTCCTGCAATATAAATGGTATACGTAGGAGGTGTATTGAACATTGAACCGTTTTCCGAATGTGTTTCGTAATTAAGCATTGTGGGTGTGATCTCCATAGCCTTACCGATAAGGTCATTTCTGATAATAACGATGGTAAGTCCTGCGGGAGCAACGTTCTTCTGCGCGCCGGCATACAGCACGCCGAATTTTGAAACGTCGATAGGCTCTGAAAGGATACAGCTTGAAATATCCGCAACAAGAGGTACGTTGCCTGTTTCGGGAATATTGTGCCACTTTGTTCCGTAAATGGTGTTATTCATACAAATGTGCACGTAATCCGCATCGGGATCAAGCTTTCCTTCAAATCCCTTGGGGATATATGAGAAGGTCTCGTCCTCACTTGATGCAACCGCTCTTACCGCACCGTAGCGCGCCGCTTCCTTGCAAGCCTTCTTTGCCCACTGACCTGTAATGATATAATCTGCCTTATTGTTCCCTGTCATAAGGTTCATGGGGATCATGGCAAACTGAGTGGACGCTCCTCCCTGCAAAAACAGCACTGTGTAATTATCGGGAATGTTCATGATCTCTCTGAGTGTTGCCTCAGCATCGTCTATGATCGCCTTATATTCCTTTGATCTATGTGACATTTCCATTACCGACTGCCCCGTACTTCCGTACTCTAAAAGCTCGGAAGCCGCCTTGCGGAGAACTTCTTCGGGCAACATTGAAGGTCCTGCACTAAAATTAAATACTCTTGACATTGTTTTTTCCTCCTAATGGATTTATTTATCTTAATTATATGATATTAAAAAATAAAAACGCCTCGACATAAGGATACCCTTAAGTCAAGGACGAAAAATATTCGCGGTGCCACCTTGATTCACAGCTAAAAACCATGCTCTCTGCAAGATACAAACATATCTTTTGCAACTGACGTGTGCCATACGTCGCAGCCTACTACCCTTTCAACTGCGCCCTCTGCGGTCCATTTGATGATCCGTGTTCTGCCCGGCTCTCAGCCTCCCGAGCTCTCTGTGAGAGCGTAACCACCTTTATCTCCGCTTCAACGGTTTAAATTATTAAATTTAGAATGGAGCTATTATAGCACCAACAATTCAATTTGTCAATGGTTTTTTAAAAAATAATTCATATTTAAAGGCGTTTTACAAATACATGTATACAATTTTCTGAAATTTACAATAAATTTCCTGTTACACCGTAAAAAACGGCGCACCGCCGCAAGGTAAAAGTTCACCTTACGCAAGTGCATCTCCTTTAAATTGTTTTACTCTAAAACAGAATGATCTTTTACTAAACAAAAAAGCACGGCTTTCCGCATTGGATAAGCCGTGTTTTTTATAGCTTTCGTTAAAATTACTTAACTTCAACTTCAGCGCCTGCAGCCTCGAGCTGTGTCTTGAGAGCTGCTGCATCTTCCTTAGAAACGCCTTCCTTGATAGCCTTAGGAGCGGACTCAACGAGGTCCTTAGCGTCCTTAAGTCCGAGACCTGTGATCTCACGAACTGCCTTGATAACGTTGAGCTTGGAAGCACCAGCGGACTTGAGGATTACGTCGAACTCTGTCTTTTCCTCTTCTACGGGAGCTGCTGCTACTGCGCCGCCTGCTGCTACGGGAGCTGCTGCGGATACGCCGAACTCCTCTTCAAGTGCTGCTACGAGATCCTTCATCTCGAGAAGTGTAAGTGCTTTTATTTCTTCAAGAATGCCTGTAATTTTTTCGCTTGCCATTTTAAAATACCTCCGAAAATATATTTTTTGTTTTTGTTTTAGTTTTAGTTTTTATTTTTAAATTTGTTTTGTGGGTTTCCCCGTGATCCGCTACTGATTACTCAGCCTCTGCGGGTGTGCCTTCAGCCTTATCAATAATAGCCTGAAGCGCGTAAGCAAGTCCGTAAACGGGGCTCTTCATGCAGCCCATAACCTTGCATACGAGTGTTTCCTTGTTGGGTGTGCTTGCAAGTTCTTCTACTGCCTTTGCGTCGATAACGCCGCCATCAACAAAACCTGCCTTAAGCTCGAATGTGCTAACCTTATCTGCATACTCCTTGAGGATCTTTGCAGGAGTTACCTCATCCTTTGTGCTGAACGCAACTGCGCACATTCCGAAAAGACTTTCCTTGATTGCACCGTATCCAGCCTCTTCCATAGCTCTGCCGATGATTGAGTTCTTGTATACCTTGTACTCTACATCTGCCTTACGAAGATCTGTACGAAGCTTTGTATCATCCTCAACTGTAATACCCTGATAAGTAACAACAACTGCTGACTTAGCTTCCTTAAGCTTCTCAGCAAGCTCTGCAACTACCTGTTTCTTCTGTTCAAGTACCTTTACACTTGGCATTTGTTCCACCTCCATAATTATTTGAAAATCTCAAAGGGCATTTTTAAGCAAAAAAAAGCACCTTTTAGGCTTCACAAAACCGAAAAGGCAACAAACAACAGTATAAATGTTATATGTTTCTCCTCGGTAGGAAAGTTTGCACTTTTACTGAAACCTACTGTCTTTGGATTTACCTCGATATAATATCACACTTTTTCCTGTTTGTCAATAGCTTTTTTAATTTTTTTCAAAAATAATTGCAATTTTTCCTCTGGCTGTAATTTTTCCCTTTTTCTTACAAAATTCATTACTTACCCCGAGGGGATAGCCTTCTGTGAGAATAATTTCCTCTCCGTCATATTTAAATCCGCAAAGGGTAACACGAGCCTCACCCTCAAGAGCAAAAACGGAAACGTAGGAATACCCCTTGTTTTCAAACTCTCTTTCTTCATCGCACAAAATTGCAATATCGCAATTTTCATCAACGATATTACAGATCATTCCCTTCTTAACGATACCGAGTGCGCTTTGTATATTGGCAATAGTATGGGAAAGGCGCCGACCGCCAAGCGCTCCGTACAAAACGAAGCTTTTATAGCCGCGCTCCATACCGAGTCTTATACCCGCCTCCATGTCCGTCACGTCCTTTTCCTTTGGCAAGCGAACTGTATTTGAAAAATCGGGTGTATACCCAAGGGAGTCGAAGTCACCTACGCAGATATCACAAGGAATTCCAAAAGACCTGAGATACCCATATCCTCCGTCACAGGCGATAACTATATCCCCTTCTTCCCTTTTTAAAAGCTCCGGCGTGAAATCTCCTGCTCCCACAACGCGGCATACACCCTTTTTCATAGTTTAACCTCTTTAAATATTTTTCTTTTTGTTTATGCCCTTAACTGCCATAATTACAGCGAGAATAAGGACACATACTACATTTATCACGATAAGCCACTTGACAGTATCACCGCCGATCGAGGTAATTCCCGTAATATCAAACTCACCGCTTTCGTTCTGCATCGCGGAAAACAGAGTTATAACGTCATATATAAATCCTGCAAGAAGCGCCGCACCGCCGACAATATCCATTACAACGATTCCGGTGCTTTCCTTTTCCTGCTTTTTTCTGACGGGCAATTCCTTTGAAAAGTCCATTCTGCCCGATACGTAATATACCGCCGCTACAGTAATGAGCGTTTCGGGTATCATAAACGCCGCATTATAAAGCAGTGAATACCAAAACGCCGCTGTGGTGGGTATGGAAAGTCCTGCCCAAACGGTACATCCCGATATCACGTGGCAAGTATATCTGAGCGCACAGCAAAGGAACGCACCCGAGATCATGGCAGCGGTTTGATTTTTCACCGTCTTGCGGAACACCCCGCCAAGTCCGCACACCGCAAAGGCTACAACGTAGTCAAGGAGTATCACCGCAACAACGGATTGCCAAGTGGTAACGTATGACAGAGTTGAAACGGAAAGGAGCTGCTGAATAACACCGTATAAGAACGCCGTAAAGCTTCCCCAAGCAGTGCCGTGTCGGTAGGCAATTATCATAATGGGCATCATTGAAGCAAGTGTGAGGGAGCCGCCGTAGGGCATTTCATAAAGCTTCAGCACACTGAGAACTGTTGCAAGGGCTATGAGTATGGCGCTTTCGGTAAGTCTTTTTATCTTACCGCTTTTTGTAAGTTTTTTGTTTTCGTTCATTTTAATCCTCTTTCCGAAAATCTGCGGCACAATCTTTCTCCAACCTCTTTGTCCTCAAAAGCCTTTTCTGACTATCGCTCTGCAGTACGACAGCCATTTTGAAAACAAAACGGGTACACAACCTTTGTTGCATACCCGATATTTTTAATTCCTGCGATCATATTTTGATCTTTACTTGATCTTTAAATCTTCCTACGCCGGTATTATCCGTATCAGGTTAAAGGGTTCGGTTTCCCGTCTCAGCTAAGGCAACTGCCGTCGCACCCCTGATTTTCATTTAATTGTAGATTGATTATACACCTAAATTGATGATTTGTCAAGAGAATATTTATTTTTATCCCGGTCCAAGAATTTTTTCATAAATAACAATCTCGATCTTCGTCACTTCTTCCATGCCGACTAGCTCCTTGAATATTTCAAAGGTAAACTCGTCGACATTGTGATTATATCGCGAGGACAAACTCGATGCTCTTGAGAGAAATCTGATTCTTGTGCAGCCGTATTCCTCATCCCAATACACCAAAAAATTCAAATTTCCAACTTCCTCCGAAGTCAGTGATTTTCCGTATACTCTAAACTCCAATTCATAATTAAAATATTGGTCATAAAAGTATTTATATTTTTCGCAAAACTCGTTAAAAATACCTTCTATATCCTTTTCTTCATCTATCGGATTTTGAACTGTATAACCGTAATTCTTCGGCTTCCATTTCAGTTCTTCAAGAACTATTTCTGCCTTGGTAACGTTTTCTATTTCAAGGGCTTCCTTAAACATCTCATAAGAAAACCGGTTGAGGAGCTTTATACCATCCGCACTAACTGAACTCGGCACAAATCTGAGATTTATATAGCCTTTCTCAAGATACCACACATTGACAAAAACCAAATCACCTACAAAATAATTGCTGTCTAAATCATTTCCGTATAGTCTAAACTCCAACTGAAAATCAAGTCCCTTTTCAAAAAGTTCCTTATATTTTTCGCAAAATTCCGAAAATATCACTTCAAGATTTTCTTCTTTATCAAAAGGCTTTTCGATCACATAGCTTCTGCCACTGAATTCCTCGGTTTCATCAGTAATTGTGGTTTCTTCGGAAGTAGGAGTGACGGTAATATCTGTATCGGGTTCCTTTGTTGTAGTCGGAACGGGTGTCGGAACATATGAAGCCGACACTGAGCCTTCCGTGCTCGTGGGCTCAGGAGTGGGTACGGTGTTCACGTTACAGCTTGAAAGCATTGTTAGTAACGCAACGCAAAGTAACAACATTGAAATCGTTTTTTTCATTTTATCACTCCTTTATTTTTTTCCTACGTCAATAGTACCATAAAGTCTGATAGAAGTCAAGTTTTATCCTTTTACCGTTGTTGTAGAAAACATCACGGGCGCGCGCATAAGGAGGGGGCGAATTACGGCGTATATACGGCGCGCATCGTCCTCGGGCAGGGGATTTTTGCCCCTTCCGCACTCAAGGGTAAGGCATGGGATCTTACACTCCCTTGTTACCCAATCAAGAAGTCCACCCATTGATGCTGTGCCTTCGGTTCGGGATATGCGGTATCCCGTAAGCTTCGAGGCAAGACGGGCATTTTTCATAGACGCTTCAAGGGCATAGCCTCGGCTTTCACAGTATATTTCCTCCCCCTGTGTGTGGAGGGAGATTATATTCCTCGGACGCTCGCTTCTGATATAGTGGCAAAGAGCAGCGCACTCCGGCTCACTTTCGGGATATTCTCCCGAATATTTACTCCGAGCTCCGCCAAACAGTCCCATTTCATGCTCTATTCCCTTATAGTGGGCAAACATATCGTTATAGTTATGGTTCAGGTCAACTCCCCTGCCGTTTGCCTGCCAAGCGGTGAAATCATCACCTCCGCCATTCATACGTTTAAGACGGTCATACATAATATCGTCATGGGAAACACCCCTAACGCTTATCTCAACGCCGTCGGGATTCAGCATGGGAACAATATCCACCCTGCGGGTATTTACAAAAAGCTCCCTGTCAACGCCTCCGATCCTCTTGCCTTCACGAAGAAGCGCACTGACTTCCTTTATATATTCAAGGAGGAGCGCCGAGGTTATGCCCTCGGCACCGTGGTGTGCTCCGACGTAAAGCACCTTTTTCTCTCCCTTGCCGATACTCACCATGGGGATCTCCCGACCTCTGTATGAACGCCCCACGGCTTTTACGGTTATATGCTCGCTTTTCGAATCAATGGCTTTAAGCTCGGACATCACTCTGTCCCACGTTATCCTCTCCATCGCACAATCCCCCAAGGAAACAATTAGGTTAATTATTATTATGATATGCAAAAAAGCTAATCGGCACCAAAAAAAAATACGTGTTTTCATTGTTTGGTTTTTAAAACGATTTTTCCGCCTTGAAATTTGTCATTATCCAAAACAGAGTAATTTCCTATTTAACAAAAAAGCTATTGCATTTTATAGGATATTTTGATATAATATTGTTTATGTTGAGGATGGTATGCCCTACAGATCAAACGGCATAAAAGGAGAGCACAATGACAAAGCTGGACAGATACAGAATCGCTGAAACTGAGATCGGTATACGTTCACCCTATGAAGTACACCGAAGCTTTTGTAAGGATTACGTATCAAGCGATAACGAAATACCCGAGCTTATTATCGACGTCACCGAGGAAGACATCAAAAAGGAGTTTTCCAATTACAAGACCTATACCCCCACCCCCGAGGGCGCTTCCCTTTCCCTTATTTTCAGAAAGCTTAGTGAGTATATCATAAAAAAAGGAGGCTTTATGATGCACAGTGCCGTCATTGAATACGGCGGACGTGCATACGCCTTTACGGCTCCCAGCGGAACGGGTAAATCCACACACATAAAAAATTGGAAAAAGCTTCTCGGCGATAGAATAAATATTGTCAACGGCGACAAACCCATCATCATACGCAAAAACGGTATTTTTTACGCCTGCGGAACGCCGTGGGCAGGAAAAGAAGGCTGGCAGAGAAACGTCTGTGTTCCCCTTGGCGGCATTTGCAGAATAAAAAGAGGCAGTGAAAATCGTATCCGAGGTTTAACCTCCGGAGATTGCGCCGAGATCGTTCTAGCAGCAACTTTCATTCCGAACGAAACAGAACTTTTAGTGACCCTTTTAGATTCCGTGGATGAATTTTCCGCGTCGGTTCCGGCTTATGAGATTTATTGCACCGCAGATGAAATCTCCGCTGTAGTTTCGTTTGAAGCAATGACGGGAGATAATATATAAACAACAAAAACATATAAAAGGAGTGGCCTTATGAAACTTAAAGAAACCTTTATCGTCAGACACATGGGTGATAAATGCGTTGCAGTCCCCACAGGAAAGGTTAGCTTGACATTTAAGGGAATGATAACTCTCAGCCCTACCGCCGAGGTTCTTTTTAACCTTTTGAAAAAGGGTTGTGACGGGACCCTCGATCTTGCAAATGCTCTTTGTGCAGAATACGACGTAGATTTTGAAAAAGCTAAGTCAGACGCAGAAGCATTTGTTTCAAAGCTTGAAAGCGCGGGGCTCCTTGAGGACTGACATGAATAAAAAAAACATTTCTTTAATTATTTCGATAGTAATTACACTTGCCGTGGCCTTAAGCTGTGTTTTTATTTTAACAAGAAACAAGCCCAAAGACTTGACAAGTGAAAAAATAAACGAGCTTTACTCACAAAAAAGCAAAATTAATTACGAGATCGACAAATACCGAGTAAGACTTGAAGAACTCACCGTTACCAAAGCGGGGCTATTCATTTTATTTGAAAATCTTGAGGAAACACTTATAGAAAACGCTCTGCCCTTGCTCCAAGAAAACGAGGATTATAAAGCCATCGTTAAAGTATCTCCCGACGAATACCAAAACAGTATATTGCTGGACGAATTGGAAGAACAAGGGTGGGAATTTGCAATAGGCTTTGATGGAAATTATTCCTTTCCCGAAAGCGATAAGGATGCTGCCGCAGCACTTGAGGATCACATTGGTCTTTACAGTGAAAACGGTAAAATCCCTTCCATCATCAGCTTTTCCTCGGGAAATGCAAGTTATCGCCGTGCATTTGACGAGGTTTTGGAAAAATATGATATTAAAGTAGTGATTGCTCCCAAAGTTTTTCTTGCGGGCGGCAACGAATTTCTTGATTATGATCACGAAACCGGTCTTTTGAAGATTCCCTGCGTTCCTTTTTCTGTTACAAATACAGTTGAAGCCATAGTGAAAACTCACATAGCCTCTAATAAGCCTCTTGTTTTGTCAATCAAACATCTTGAAACCAACGTTTCCTCGAACTCCGATAAGCTTTCGGAGGAAAAATTCACACTTATGCTTGAATATATCGAGAAATATGACAAGCTGCACGTCGGAAACAGTTTGTCTTACAGAGAATTTATTGTCTCGGAACACTCAAAAAACATTGATGAGTACACAGATGTCCTGAAAAAAATCGAAGAATGCGAAAAAAAGATCGCATCAATCGATAAAGAAATAAACGAACTTATGGATCCAAAAAAATAAATATTATGAAAATTATCAATTATATTACCCGAGAAAAACTGATCTGCTTTTTTCTTATCGTTGCTATTTTGGCAACAATAATATTTATTTTTTCTAACTCCTTAAAAAACAAAGCAGAGTCCTCTGTGGAAAGCTCCAATGTTGCAAGTACCGTAAAGCCGGTTATCGATCCTTCGAATAAGATCCCCTTCCAAACATTCGAGTATTTTGTTAGAAAATACGCCCACTTCCTTGAATTTATGCTTTTGGGAGCCGAGCTTTTCGCTCTCCTTTTTACACTTTCTAAAAGCAATCTAAAAAACATAAAGCTCACAGGATATTTATCCATACTTTTGATATCCACCCTTACAGCGCTTGGCGACGAAACACTGCAGATTGCCACAAACCGCGGCGCCGCTCTCACGGACGTATGGATAGATATTGCAGGATCATTTACAGGAACGGTTTTATGCTTCCTCTTCCTTATCTTCGTTTTATTCCTGACAAAACGAATTCAATCAAAAAAAGTCATGTCCGATGGGGATTGACAGGCGCAAGAAAAAAACATATAATAAATACGTTAATGTAGTATTTAATTTTCAGAAAGGTTAAAGTTATGGAAAATAATAACAACAGTTACGAAATAAATCTTGAAAAAATAACCGATGTTTTCAGACAATTTTATATTTGGATTCTGCTTGCAGTCATTCTTTTCGGTTCTCTTGCAGCAATATTTACGGAATTGTTTATTGCTGACACCTATTCCACCAGTGTTTCATTTTACGTTAAGGACAGCGAATCCTCATCTACAACCACAACTCAGCAGTACAGCGCTGCAGACACCCACGTTTATACTTCAATGGCAATCCTCTCAGCGGGAGAATGCCATGAAACATTGGGCATAAAGGGAAAAGCTGTTTCAATTACTTCTACAAAAAAAGAAAAAACCCCCATGTTCATCGTTAAGGTTTCAGGAACAGATAAGTATGTAGCTTACGAGGTTGCTGCCATCATAAAAGACGAGCTGCCGGGATACGTTTTCTCAAAAACACAAACGGGAAGCCTCAGCGTTTATGACTTTACCGGCATTGATACAGTTCCCGACGGTCCCAATCTTATGAAAAACGTTGTTATTGCCGCATTTATTGGATTTGTACTTAGCTTTGCTTTCTTCTTCCTTCGTATAATCCTTGATACAGAAATACATTCGGAAGAAGATATTCGTTCCAATTACCCCTACCCGATTCTTGGTGCTATTCCTTCAATTACAGAGGAATCCCAATCTGAAGGCGGCTATTATTCATATCCAAGAAAGTGATTACGAAAGGAGAAGCCATGATTAGAATATTCGATAAATTCAAGAAAAAGCCTAAGCGTCACGTTTCAACTCGAAACTACAAAAACAAACTTCTCTCAAAGGACTCTCCCTTTGCAATGACAGAATCATTTAAAAAGCTGAGAACCAATCTCCTTTTCGCAGCGGCGGGCGCTGAATGTCCCGTTATTGCAATTACCTCTACATTTCAGGAAACCGGTAAATCCATTATTATAGCCAACCTCGCTATTTCCTTTGCTCAGCTTGAAAAAAAGGTTCTCGTCATTGACTGTGACCTTCGTAAACCTGCTCAGCACAAAATTTTTGGAATTGAAAACAATTCCGGACTTTCAAATCTCCTTGCCGGAATGTCCAATCAAGAGATAAGCATCAAAAAATTAAAGGAATACGACAATCTTTCACTGATCACCTCGGGAAATATTCCTCCCAATCCCGCTGAGCTTCTTGCTTCCGAAAGCATGAAAAAGCTTTTAAATGTACTTCGTCAAAAATATGATATCATACTCATCGACCTGCCACCTATCAGCATCGTTACAGATGCCGCCGTTGTTGCCAACATCGTTGATGGATATCTTTTTGCGGTTCGTCTTGAACATGATGATACCAGCGCTGTTCAAGAAGCGATCAGAGCCCTTGAACAAACAGACGGAAAGATACTCGGCTTTGTTATCAATGACGTTAATCCCAAGGCAGGAGGACGTTATTACAAAAATTACAACAGCAAATATTACCGTAATAAATACAAATATAATGACATTTACGAACATAGCGAAAATGATGACGATTAAAGCTATATCGGAGAGAAATCATGCCAAATCTTATTGACTTTCACGCGCATATTCTTCCCGGAGCCGACCACGGCTCAAGATCCAGAGATACGTCGGTAAAGCAGCTTGAGCTTATAAAGAACACAGGAGCTGACACGGTTATCGCAACACCTCACTTCTATCCCTCAAACACAAAAGTTGAGGATTTTCTCAAAAGACGAGAGTTCTGCTCGGAAAAACTTCTTGATTCCGAGGCTCCGAAAATGGGTGTGCGCGTCATTACAGGAGCAGAGGTTCTCGTTTGCGAGGGAATGGAAAGAATGACAAACCTTGAAAAGCTATGTATTCCCGGAACAAACACCATGCTTCTGGAATTGCCCGTTACAGAATGGACTGAGGGTCTTTTCGAAACTGTTGAACGTATCTCGGAGCGTCACACCGTCGTTCTTGCACACATTGACAGATACCCCCTTTCAGACGTTTTACAGTTCCTTGAATTTAAGAGCGTCTTCGCCCAAATGAATCCCGGAGAGCTCACAAAGCTTTTCCTTAACAAGAAGTATCTTGAGTTAATTGATAAGGGTTGGGTAGCAGCTCTCGGAAGCGACCTTCATTCTACAAACGAAAAGCAGACCGCCACTTTCAAAAAAGCTGTGAAAAAGCTCGGAAATGAGCGCATCAAAAAAATAATGACTCGCAGCGCCGAGCTTATAAAGGATGCTAAGTATCTGATATAAAAAGTCCAATAGGTATCTGCTTTAGAGCAGATTTTAAGTATTATCAAAAAATGTAGAGAACGACATCCTCAAAAATGATATAAACCGAACGATACGGAAAGTCGAGGACGCCTGTCCATACAAAAAAATAAAAAGCACTTGCGGATATACTCCTCCCGCAAGTGCTTTTTATTATACCGTCATCAAGCCGCTCCCCTACCACAAATAATGGATAGCGGCACTCACAAATATAAATTTCCTTTTTATAAAGTTTTTTGATCAAAACTTTTTTACAAAAAAGTTTTGTGGGATTCGGGGCAACACCCTGAAAAAAGGGAGATTTTTACAAAAAGCTCCCCCTTAAAAATATTACTTCGTCATTTTTTCCTGTTTCACTTTGTGGTCGATAACGTGGCGGCTTGCAAGCTCGTCATGAATGTCCTCAAGGGAAATTCCCATCTGCACCATCATTACCATTACGTGATATGCAAGGTCTGCAATCTCGTAGATCGTTTCCTTTTTATCATCAGCCTTGGCAGCAATGATGACCTCGGTCGTTTCCTCTCCAACCTTTTTGAGTATCTTATCAATTCCTTTTTCAAAAAGATACGTAGTATACGAGCCTTCCTTTTTCTCGGTCTTTCTGCCCTTAAGAAGCTCCATAAGCCCTTCAAGAGAGAATGAGTGAAGCTCCTCGCTTTCCCAAATGGGATTTTCAAAGCATGAAAACGTGCCGAGGTGACACGCAGGACCCTGAGGCTCTACTTCAACCGTAAGAGCGTCCTTGTCGCAGTCCGCAGTGATGGAAACCACCTTCTGATAGTTTCCGCTTGTTTCACCCTTTAGCCACAATTCTTGGCGTGAGCGGCTCCAGAAGCAGGTAAGTCCCTTCTCCATTGTAATTTCAAGGCTTTCGCGGTTCATATATGCAAGGGTCAATACCTTTTTTGATCTTGTATCTACTACAATGGCAGGAATAAGACCCTTTTCGTCAAATTTAAGTTCGTCTATGTTGATCACTGTAATCTCTCCTTTGCCTTAAAGTCTGACGTTTATACCGTCCGCTTTAAGCTTTTCTTTTAGTTCTTTAATATTTACCTCACCGAAGTGGAATATTGATGCCGCAAGTCCTGCATCAACAAGCGGAAGCGCGCGGAACAGCTCTGTGAAATGCTCCATATTTCCCGCACCGCCCGATGCGATAACAGGAACGGAAACTGCATTTGAAACCTTATCCAGCATCTCAAGATCAAATCCGTTCTTCACGCCGTCGGTATCGATGGAATTGAGCACCACCTCGCCCGCGCCCGAGCCAACACATCTTTTTATCCACTCGATTGCTTCCATACCCGTGTTTTCACGTCCGCCCTTGGAAAAAACGCGGAAAACTCCGTCAACTCTTTTGACGTCTGCGGAAATTACAACGCACTGGTCGCCGTAACGCTTAGCAGCCTCGGGAATAAGCTCGGGATTTCTTATTGCTCCCGAATTGACGCTGACCTTATCGGCACCGCACTTAAGCACTCTGTCAAAATCCTCAAGGGTATTGATACCGCCCCCAACCGTAAGGGGAATAAATACCTCTGATGCTGTTTTGGTAAGTATATCGGTAAAAAGACGCCTGCCCTCGCTTGAAGCGGTTATATCATAAAATACAAGCTCGTCAGCGCCGTTTGCACTATAATATTTTGCAAGCTCCACAGGATTTGAAACGTCGCGAAGCCCTGCAAAATTGACACCCTTTACCACTCTGCCGTCCTTTACGTCAAGACAGGGGATTATTCTTTTAGTTACCATTTGCCACCTCGATCGCTTCTTTTATGGAAATTGCGCCTGTATAATACGCCTTACCGATGATAGCTCCGTAGATTCCAAGGTCTGTAAGACGCTTTACGTCATCAATGGAAGAAACACCGCCCGATGCTATAAGATCTATCTTAAATCTTTCGGACAGCTCGCGGTAAAGCGCATGGTTTGTGCCCATCATTGCTCCGTCCTTTGAAATATCAGTACAGATTATAGTCTTTACGCCAATGGACTCCATATCGGCGCAGAAATCGTATATATCGGTGTTTGAGGTTTCCGTCCACCCCTTGACCGCTATCTTTCCGTCCTTTATATCAGCACCAACAGCGATCTTCTCTCCGTATTTTTCAAGAGCCGCAAGGAGAAATGTTCTGTCATTCAGCGCCGCAGTTCCGAGAATCACTCTTGAAACACCGGAGGAAAGATACGTATCAACTGTTTCCATAGAGCGGATACCGCCTCCAACCTCCGTAAAAAGCCCCGATACGGCTATTATTTTCTTTATCACTTCAATATTCGGTGTTTTGCCGCTTTTTGCTCCCTCAAGGTCAACAAGATGGAGATATTTCGCACCCGATGCGGCAAAATCAAGAGCAATTTCTTCAGGCTTGTCGCTATAAACGGTGATCTTGTTATAGTCACCCTTATAAAGTCTGACTGCTTTGCCCTCATACAGATCTATTGCAGGAAATATATTCATCCTATGCCTCCAATTCGCAAAAAGCCTTCAGTATTTTAAGTCCCACCTCACCGCTCTTTTCGGGATGGAACTGGCATCCGAATACGTTACCCTTGGCTACTGCCGCCGTAAGAGTTGCGCCGTATTCGGTAACGGCAATAGTATTTTCCGTGCACTGTGCCCCATGGAAGGAATGCACGAAGTATACGAAATCACCGTCGTTTATATATTTGAAAATGGGACTTTTTTCGCCCGTGAGCTTGAGAGCATTCCAACCGATATGGGGAATTTTAAGCGCCTCGGGAATTGAATCCTTTATGGGAACGATCACGCCGGGGATAAGCCCCAGACCCTCGTGTTCGCCGTATTCATACCCCTTTTCAAGAAGGAGCTGCATTCCAAGACAAATTCCAAGAAGCGGCTTACCGCTCTGTGCCATTTCCTTTACAAACTCAGAAAGCCCCGAGTCACGCAGCTTTTTGGCGGCGTCGCCAAAGGCACCTACCCCCGGAAGGATTATCTTATCTGCGCTTTTCAGCACCTCTTTATCGGACGTTACAACACTTTCCGCCCCAATAGCGTTAAGAGAGCATTTCAGCGAAAAAAGGTTGCCAACACCGTAATCAACTATTGCAACCATCAAAGAGCTCCCTTCGTTGAGGGTATTTCGTCTGCAAAATCGGGATCAATTTTCACAGCCGCTCTGATAGCTCTTGCAACTGACTTAAATGCGCCTTCGATTATGTGATGAGAATTTTTTCCATCAAGCTGCTTTATGTGGAGAGTCACTCCAGCATTTCTGACAAAGCCAAGGAAAAACTCCTCTACAAGCTCCGTATCAAAATCTCCAACCTTTTCAGTAGGAATCTCAAGACCGTATCCAAGATAATCCCTTCCCGAAAAATCAACCGCGGAAAGTATGAGAGCCTCGTCCATGGGAAGGATCATGCTTCCGTATCTGACGATTCCCTTCTTATCTCCAAGACACTCGCGGAATGCCTTTCCAAGACAGATGCCGATATCCTCTGCAGAGTGGTGATAATCCACCTGTGTATCGCCGTCACACTTAACCGTCAGATCAAATCTACCGTGGGAGGCAAAAAGAGTGAGCATATGATCGAGAAAACCAACCCCTGTCCCGATATCCGACTTGCCCTTACCGTCTATGTTAAGGCTTATATATATCTTTGTTTCGTTCGTGTTTCTTTCAAATTCACAAGCTCTCATTGTTTTCCTCCAAAATCTCGGAAAGTGCTCCTATCAGCTTTTCCATCTGCTCGGCACTTCCAATTGTTATTCTGTTATAATCGGCAATACGTTTGTCCTTGAAATGGCGGACAAGTATGCCTTTTTTTCTAAGCTCAAGGTATATTTTCTCTCCATCAAATTTCGGGTGCTTTGCAAATACGAAATTTGTCAGAGAATCCGTAAACTCAAACCCAAGTCTTGAAAGCTCCCTCTTTGTCCATTCACGATTTTCAATAATGGTTCGGCAATTTTTTCTTGTTACGTCCTCGTTTTTGAACATAGCCTCTCCGACTGCCGCCGTCATTCCGTCAATGTTATATGGATTTGTGGAATATTTTACGGTATTAAGATCAACGATAAGCTCCTGACATCCGACTCCGAATCCGAGTCTTGCACCTGCCATTGACCTTGATTTTGAAAAGGTCTGTGTCACAAGAAGATTATCGTATTTGTCAACAAGGGACACCGCGCTTTCAGCACCGAAATCAACGTATGCCTCGTCGATCACCACAATATTATCGGGATTATGCTTCAATATATCCTCAATTTCGGAAAGCGAAAGAACAAGCCCTGTTGGAGCGTTGGGATTAGCGATAAATATTGTACCGCCTGCGTTATAATAATCCTCGGGCGCGATAGTGAAATCATCCCTCAAAGGAATGATCTTCTTCTCTATCCCATAAAGATCGGCAAAGACCTTATAAAATCCATAGGTTATATCTGCAAAAACTGCGGGAGTATCCCCGTCACAAAACGCCATGAATGCAAAATTGAGTATTTCGTCCGAGCCGTTGGTCATGAGTATTTTTTCACTTCCAACTCCCAGCACCTCGGATGCCGCTTTTACAAGAGCGGTACATTCGGGATCGGGATAAAGCATTAATTTTGAGAATGCCTCATCAAGCGCCTCACGGCACGCCGCAGGTGGCGAAAAGGGCGACTCGTTTGTATTGAGCTTTATATATTTCATGTCCTTCGGTTGTTCACCAGGGATATAGGGTATGAGTTTTGATAATTTTTTACTTAAATAACGGCTCATTATTTATCCTCTATGCGTACCACCGCGCTCTTGGCATGGGCTGTAAGTCCTTCCTTGGTTGCAAAATACGCAACGTCCCTTGCAACCTTCTCAAGCGCCTCTGCGGTATAGTACGTGTACTGTGTCTTCTTTACAAAATCGTCAACGGAAAGAGGACTTGCAAACTTAGCGCTTCCGCTTGTGGGAAGTGTGTGGTTGGGTCCTGCAAAATAATCTCCAAGGGCCTCGGGACAGTTTCTTCCCATGAAAATGGATCCTGCATGGCGAATAGAATCAAGATAATCAAAGGGATTATCCACACAAAGCTCAAGATGCTCGGGAGCGATCTCGTTTGATATCTCGATAGCAAGTGAAAGGTCGGGAGCAACGATTATTTTTCCGTTATTGTCAATAGATGCTCTTGCGATCTCATGTCTTTCAAGAAGGGGTATCTGACGCTCAAGCTCAGCTGATACCGCCTCGGCAAGCTCATATGAGTCCGTAACGAGCACCGCACTTGCCATTTTATCATGCTCTGCCTGAGAAAGAAGGTCTGCGGCAACATGGCACGGGTTACTCTTTCCGTCTGCAAGAACAAGTATCTCACTGGGACCTGCAACCATATCTATGGACACGATTCCATATACCTGACGCTTTGCCTCCGCAACGTATGCGTTTCCGGGGCCCACTATCTTGTCAACCTTCGGGATACTCTTTGTACCGTAGGCAAGAGCCGCGATCGCCTGAGCACCGCCAACCTTGAATATCTTGTCAACTCCCGCGATTTTCGCTGCTGTGAGAATTACGGGATTTACTTTTCCGTTTTTCATGGGTGGTGTAACCATGAAAAGCTCGGGAACTCCCGCTATTTTTGCGGGAATTGCATCCATGAGGACTGTTGAGGGATATGCCGCTGTGCCGCCGGGTACGTAAAGCCCCGCACGGTCAACCGCCGTTACCTTCTGCCCTGTCACGATGCCCTTTTCGTCATTTATTATAAAGCTGTTTCTTACCTGCTTTTGATGGAACTTACGTATATTTGCCGCCGCTTTTTCAAGTATTGCCTTGAATTCATCGTCAACCTCCGAATACGCCTCCTCGATCTCCTCAGTACTTACAAGAATGGAATCGAGCTTTGCTCCGTCAAATTTTTCGGTGTAACTAAGAAGCGCCGCATCACCGTTTTTTCTTACGTCATATATAATATCCGCCACAACATCGCTGACGTTTGCGGTAGGCACTTCTCTTGCAAATATATCTGAATTTGCAACCTCACCGTATTTCAAAATCTTTATCATTTTCCCGTCACCTCGGAATCAATCTGCTCTTTAAGACTCTTTACGAGTCTCTCAATCTGTTCATTCTTGAACTTAAATCCCGATTTATTGGCAATAAGTCTTGCACTGATCGGAATTACCGTCTCAATGACCTCAAGATCATTTTCCTTGAGAGTCGTTCCCGTTTCAACGATATCAACGATAACGTCGGAAAGTCCGAGAATGGGGGCGAGCTCAATGGAGCCATTAAGATGTATAATGTCTATATCTCTGCCAAGTCCGGCATAATACTGACCTGCTATATTTGAAAACTTCGTTGCAACGCGAAGACATCTGCTCTGATCATCGCGAAATCCCTTTTTAGCAGCAACCGCCATACGGCATCTTCCCGTTTTAAGATCAAGAAGCTCATAAACGTCGGGACGGTATTCAAGAAGTATATCCTTACCCGCAACACCGATATCAGCGGCGCCTCTTTCAACGTATATTGCAACATCAGAGGGCTTTACCCAAAAATATCTGACTCCCGCTTCCTCATTTTCAAATATAAGCTTTCTGTTATTTTCTCTGATGGAGGGACATTCAAAGCCCGCCTTTTCAAACATGGAGTATACCTTTTCTCCAAGTCTTCCCTTGGGAAGAGCAACGTTAAGCATTGTCTTCAACTATCTCCACGCCCCTTTCTTTAAAACGTAAAAGCTGCTTATATCTGAGTTTTTCGGGTATTGACTTCTGAGCCATCACCGTTTTTCCGCTATCGGTAAGAAGCTTCACCGCAGCGTAAAGCGCACTGATATCCGCCTCGTCATCATAAAGTATCACCGTATCCACGTCGTACACATCTCTTTCAAAGGCAAGATTTGCAACAAGCTCGGGATATACGGCAAAGCCTATCGCTCCGCCTGTTTTTCCCATCTTACCAAGAAGCAGATCATACTGTCCTCCCGAAAGAATACTTGTTGGGATCCCCTCTACAAAGCCCTTGAATACAAGTCCGTTATAATAATTCATATCATTTACAACTGAGAAGTCAATCCTTACCGATCCTGATGGAACGATTGCGGAAATATTTTCGGCAACGGACGCAAGATCGTCTATCTGACATCTTACATCTTCATCCGCAAAGGAAGAATAAAGCTTTTCAATTACCGCTTTCGGCTCTCCATAGGTGGAAATAAGCGTCTTTATACCCTCTGCTGAAACGCCTTCAACTCCGTTCCTTTCAAGAACCTCATCAACACCGTGAAGATTTTTTTCTCCGATACACGATATAAGCTCTCGCTTTACAGTATCTGAGATCTTAAGTGTATCAAACACCGCGGAAACGATTCCGAGATGGGATATATCAAGAACGTAGCTTTCCGAGATCTCGCCAAGGCTCTTTGCCGCAAGCATCAAAACCTCACACTTGCAGTATGTATCTATATTTCCGATACACTCAAGACCCACCTGCATTATTTCTTTAAAGCTTCCGTTATCACCGCTTCTGTATACCTTCTCATCATAATAAAGCTTCTGAACGTACTCGCCTGTATCTTTGCTGTTTTTAACAATGGACAGAGTAACGTCGGGCTTGAGTGCCATAAGCTTTCCGTTTTCCGTAAAGGTAATTATATGGTCGGATATGAGAAAGTTTTTGTTTTGAACATAAAGCTCATATTCCTCAAATTTGCTCATTCTGAACTGAGAGTATCCGAATTTACCGTAAAGACTGCGAAGCTTGAATACTGTTTTTTCATCACTCTTTAAAAGAGAGTTTTCTATCTTCATTTCATTCCTCCGAAGGCATATACCTTCACATTCTGAGAATCATATTATTTATATAAATAAAAAGGAAGAGTTTTGCAAATCAAGGGCAAAAATCCCCCTATTTTCAAATGGTTTTCAACATTGTAGCACAGTGAAGTTTAATTGTCAATAGTTTTTAAAAAAATTATAGAAAACCCCTTGACTTTAGCAAGGTAATGCGTTATAATATTTCTCAAATTCGTCCAATAACGAAGTAATAATGATTTTGAAAATACGCTTTTTAAAGCGGTAGGAGATAAAATGGATATAAAGATCATTAAAAATCACAATCCGAAAACAATGCCTCCCGAAAACGAGTTGGGATTTGGCAAGGTTTTCTCAGACCATATGTTTATTATGGATTACGAAGCGGGCAAGGGTTGGTTCAACCACCGCATCGTTCCTTTTAGTTATATTACCATTCACCCTGCATCCACAGTCCTCCACTACGGAGCAGAAATATTTGAAGGACTCAAAGCGTACCGCACCGAGGACGGCGACATTCAGCTTTTCAGACCCCGTGAAAACGCACGCCGTATGAATTCCTCCGCAGACCGCATGTGTCTGCCTCTTATTGATGAAGACGAATTCATGGAGATCCTCACAACCTTTGTTGACCTTGAAAAAAATTGGGTTCCCCACTCCTTTGGAACATCCCTGTATCTTCGTCCGTTTATGTTCGGTAACGACGAGTCACTTGGTGTTCACACAGTTAAATACGCAACCTTTATGATAATTGCATCCCCCTCGGGAAGCTATTATGCAGAAGGCATCAACCCTGTTAAGATACTTATCGAAGACGAGGACGTAAGAGCTGTTAAGGGCGGAACGGGATATACCAAGTGCGGCGGTAACTACGGAGCCTCCACAAGAGCCGGAGAGCGTGCAAGCAAGATGGGTTATTCTCAGGTACTTTGGCTTGACGGAGTTGAACGCAAATATATCGAAGAAGTGGGCGCCATGAACGTAATGTTCAAAATTGACGGTAAGATAGTGACACCTGCTCTTACAGGCTCCATTCTTCCCGGTATTACGAGAAAATCCTGTATTGAGGTGCTTCGTGACAAGGGCTATACTGTGGAAGAACGTCTCCTCAGCGTTGATGAGCTTATCTCAGCTCTTGAAAACGGAACTCTTGAAGAAGCATGGGGATGCGGAACCGCTGCGGTGGTTTCTCCCATTGGTAAGCTTTGCTATAAGGGCCGTGAATACACTGTAAACGGTGGAAACATCGGTGAAGTTACCGCTGATCTTTACTCCACTCTCACCTCTATCCAGTGGGGAAAGACGGAGGATAAATACGGCTGGATACTTAAAGTTTAAAATCGGAAATATACAATAAAATCAATGGACTTAGGGAAGCATTTAAACACAAAAAATCCCAAACAAAATGCAAAAAAGTTCCCTAAGTCTATTGACAAATCAACAAAAATGATATAGAATATGACAATACAAAGACTGTGAAGGGAATCAAATTTGCAAAGGCATCCCAGAGAGCCGTCATTTGCTGTGAGACGGTATGCGAAGCGAACATAACTCATCCCTGAGTCGCCGACCGAAAGAGCTTGGCTTTAGTAGACTCGGACGGGTTCTCCCGTTACAGAGAAGTTCGTTTTGTGACGAACACAAGTGGGTGATGCTCTCACCAAAAAAGAGTGGTACCGCGGAGAACTTTTTTAATCTTCGTCTCTTTTATGCAAAAGTTATTGTTACTGATGCGTAAAGGGGATTTTTTCATTGTTAGAAAATCCCTTTAACCACGCCAAGAAAGGATTTAAATTATGAACAATACATCAAAGTATCAAAAACAATATTTTGTGCCCCAAGGCGTAACCTATGATTGGATGAAAAAGGAATGTGTTGAGAAGCCTCCCATTTGGTGCTCCGTTGACCTTCGCGATGGAAATCAGGCTCTTATCATTCCCATGTCACTTGAAGAAAAGCTGGAATTTTTCAAGCTCCTTTGTAAGGTTGGCTTCAAGGAAATTGAAGTTGGCTTCCCTGCAGCTTCCGAAACTGAATATGAATTCTGCCGCGCCATTATCGAGCAGAACCTCATTCCCGATGACGTAACCATTCAGGTTCTCACACAGTCAAGAGAGCATATCATCGCCAAGACCTTTGAAGCTGTAAAGGGCGCAAAGAACGTTATCGTACATCTTTACAATTCAACGTCTGTTGCACAGCGTGAGCAGGTGTTCAGAAAATCCAAGGAACAGATCATAGACATAGCAGTATTCGGCGCAGAGCTTTGCCGTAAATACCGCGAGACGGCAGATCCCGAAATGAATATCACCTTTGAATACTCTCCCGAGTCCTTCACGGGTACGGAGCCCGAGTTTGCAGCAGAGATCTGCAACAGGGTTATTGACATCTGGAAGCCTACTCCCGAACAAAAGGTGATCATCAATCTTCCCGTTACGGTTTCTCACTCCATGCCCCACATTTATGCGGCGCAGGTAGAGTACATGGACAAAAACCTTATAAACCGCGAAAACGTTATTATCTCCCTGCACCCGCACAATGACCGCGGATGCGCTATTGCAGACAGCGAAATGGGACTTCTTGCAGGAGGCGACAGAATCGAGGGAACGCTTTTCGGAAACGGCGAGAGAACGGGCAACGTGGATATTATCACTCTTGCTCTTAATATGTACTCTCAGGGTATTGACCCCGCTCTTGATTTTTCAAATCTTCCCGCAATCACAGAGGTTTACGAGCGTGTTACACGTATGCACGTATACGAGCGTCAGCCCTACTCAGGGCAGCTTGTATTTGCGGCGTTCAGCGGATCACATCAGGACGCCATTGCAAAGGGTATGAAATACCGTGCGGACAGACACGAAAAAACATGGACCGTTCCCTACCTTCCCCTTGACCCCGGAGATATCGGCAGAGTATATGAAGCCGACGTTATCAGAATCAACTCTCAGTCAGGTAAGGGCGGTATCGGTTATATCCTTGAAACTCAATTCAATCATATACTTCCTCCCAAGATGCGCGAATGCTTCGGATATCACGTCAAGAGCATTTCAGACCATGAGCACCGCGAGCTTCAGCCCGTGGAGGTATACGATATCTTCATGCGTGATTTTGTAAACATTACAAAGTACGTTGACCTTGTAAACACAGACTTCAACACCACCGCGGACGGTATTGAGGCAGTAAGCTCAGTTACATATCACGGCGAACAGTTCGAGATAACATCCTACGGTAACGGACGTCTTGACGCCATCAGCAACGCGCTTTGTAACATCATCGGAATCGACTATTCTCTTGAAAGCTACACTGAGCATGACCTTGAGGGTAAATCAAGCTCAAAGGCAGCTTCCTACGTTGGAATCAAACACGATGGCAAGGTATACTGGGGAACAGGTATCGACAGCGATATCATTATTTCCTCCGTCAAGGCACTTGTCAGTGCTGTTAATATAATGATCGACGAGATCGGCAAAAAATAAAAACAATATTTTACTCATCAAGGAGCAAAAAAAGTTTATGAAAATGACAGGCGCAGAAATCATTGTAAATACTCTCATTGAACAGGGTGTTACCGATGTTTTCGGTTATCCGGGCGGTCAGGTGCTTAATATTTACGACGCCCTTTATAAAAACCAAGATAAGATCAACCATATCCTTACCGCGCACGAGCAGGGTGCATCCCATGCGGCTGACGGCTACTCAAGAGCAACAGGTAAGGTTGGAGTGGTAATTACGACCTCGGGGCCCGGTGCTACAAACATCGTAACCGGTATTGCAACCGCAATGCTTGACTCTGTTCCCATGGTTGCCATCACAGGAAACGTTCCCTGCTCCCTCATCGGAAAGGACTCCTTCCAAGAGGTGGATATCACAGGCGTTACACTCCCTATCACAAAGCATAACTACTTCATTAACGATATCAAGGACCTTGCAGACTCTATCCGTGAAGCTTTCCGTATTGCTAAATCAGGAAGACCCGGTCCCGTGCTTATTGATATTCCCAAGGATATTCAGGTTGCGGAATATGATTACGAGCCCCAGCCCATTACAGAAAAAATTCCCCTTCCCAAGGCAACAGAGGAGCAGATAGACGAGGCAATAGAGCTTATCAAAGCCGCAAAGCGTCCATATATCTATATCGGCGGCGGTGCGGCAGGTCTCGGACTTGGCGAAAAGATCGTTGAATTTGCAGAAAAGATTGATGCTTACATCGGCTGTACCTTTATGGGTCTTTCGGCAGTACCCAACGATTGCCCCAGATACCTTGGTATGCAGGGTATGCACGGTAAATACTCCTCCTCAATGGCGCAGAAAAACTGCGACCTTATCATCGGTATCGGTATCCGTTTCAGCGACAGAGCAACGGGTAACGTTGCAAAGTATGCAAAGAACAGTAAAATAATTCAGCTTGATCCCGATTTTTCAGAAATCAACAAGAACGTAAAGGTAGATCTCGGTATCGTTGCAGACGTTTACGATTCCTTTATGAGAATTGCTGAAAAATCCCCCAAAAAGACAAATCCCGAATGGAATGTACTGGTTAAGGGACTTGTATCCGATCAGAAAAGATATGAAAACGAGGCAGCACTTAATGACAAGAGCATCCTCTCTCCCAAGATGGTAATTGACTCCATCAATAAACTCAAGCCCGAAGGAACCATTATCGCAACTGACGTTGGTCAGCATCAGATGTGGACCGCTCAGTATGCAAGCTTCGACAAGCCCCGCAGATTTGTTTCAAGCGGCGGACTTGGAACAATGGGATTCGGTTACGGCGCAGCTATCGGTGCACACGTTGCAAGCGGCGATACAACAGTTCTCATCACAGGTGACGGAAGCTTCGGTATGAATCTCAATGAGATCGCAACAGCAGTTTCTTACAATATCCCGATCATTACGGTGGTTATGAACAACGGAGTTCTCGGAATGGTTCGTCAGTGGCAGACGCTTTTCTTCGGAAAAAGATATTCCAACACAGTACTTGGAAGACAGACAGACTTTGTTAAGCTTGCTGAGGCTTTCGGCGCGGTTGGTATGAGAGTTCATACTCCCGAGGAATTTGAAAAAGCATTCAAGGAAGCCCTTGAGCTTGGACGCCCCGTAATTATTGACACAATAATCGACAAAGACGAGTTCGTTCTTCCCATGCTCCCCCCCGGCGGATCGATCGAAGATATCATCGTTCAGAAATAAGAGGTGACAGATATGGATAAGAAAAATAAATTTGTCATCGCAGTTTACGTTGACAACAAATTCGGTGTACTTACCCGAGTTACAAGCATGTTCACACGCCGCGGCTTCAATATTGACGCTCTTACGGTTGGTGAAACAGAATGTCCCGAATATTCCAGAATCACCATCTCCATGAGCGGTGACGGCTACGCCAAGGAACAGCTTATCAATCAGATGAAAAAGCTCTTCGTTGTTAAAAAGGTTGAAGTTATCGACGAAAGCGAGGCTATCAAAAGAGAGCTTGTGCTCATAAAGGTGAGAAATGATGCTGCAACCAAGAATGACGTTCTCACTGCGGTACAGATCTACAGAGCAAAGGTTATCGACTATTCATTTGATTCAATGTGCATTGAGATCACAGGCGAACCCTCAAAGATCGATGCCTTTGTTAAACTTATGGTTCCTTACGGTGTTCTTGAAATGTGCCGCACGGGAATCGTTGCACTTGAACGCGGAAATACTACACTGCTTACAAAATAAGCGGCGCAATATATATTTTTTAAATTAAAGGAGATTTTTAATTATGGCTAATATTTACTATCAGCAGGATTGTGACCTGAATAAACTCAGCGGCAAAACAGTTGCTATCATTGGATACGGCTCACAGGGTCACGCACATGCACTCAACCTCAAGGAATCCGGAGTTGACGTTATCGTTGGTCTTTACGAAGGAAGCAAGAGCTGGGCAAAGGCTGAAAAGGCAGGTCTTAAGGTTATGACTGCTGCTGACGCTGCAAAGAACGCAGACCTCATCATGATCCTCATCAATGACGAAAAGCAGGCAAAGCTCTACCGCGAAAGCATTGAGCCCAACCTTACAGAAGGTAAGACACTTGCATTTGCTCACGGCTTTAACATCCATTTCGGATGCATCAAGCCCCCCAAGAACGTAAACGTTATCATGGTTGCTCCCAAGGGCCCCGGTCACACAGTAAGAAGCGAATATCAGGCAGGCAAGGGTGTTCCCTGTCTTATCGCTATTGAACAGGACGCAACAGGTGACGCTCTTGAGATCGGTCTTGCTTACGCTCTCGGAATCGGCGGAGCAAGAGCAGGCGTTCTTGAAACAACATTCCGTACAGAAACAGAAACAGACCTTTTCGGTGAGCAGGCAGTTCTCTGCGGCGGCGTTTGCGCTCTTATGCAGGCAGGATTTGAAACTCTCGTTGAGCCAGGCTATGACCCGAGAAACGCTTACTTTGAGTGCATTCACGAGATGAAGCTCATCGTTGACCTTATCTACCAGAGCGGATTTGAGGGCATGAGATACTCCATCTCCAACACAGCTGAGTACGGTGACTACGTAACAGGACCCAAGATCATCACAGAGGATACAAAGAAGGCTATGAAGAAGGTTCTCTCCGATATTCAGGACGGTACTTTTGCTAAGGAATTCCTCCTTGATATGTCCGAGGCAGGTTCTCAGGTTCACTTCAACGCTATGAGAAAGATCGCCGCTGAGCATCCCTCTGAGGTCGTTGGTAAGGACATCAGAAAGCTTTACAGCTGGAGCGACGAAGATAAGCTCATCAATAACTAATTATTATTTCTATTTCAAGGGCTTCGCCCTTCGATCTACCAAAGAACCTTTCCCGGAAAGGTTCTTTGGAATCTCCAAAAACTTTCGAAATTTTTTTCAAAGTTTGTGAAGATGATTAAATTATTCTGCAAAAAAACATTTTAATTTTCCTTTTACTAAAGTTATTGAAAGGTTCGTAAAAATAAAAAATCATGATTAAAGATACAATAGTTGACGGATTCCAGAATGCGCCCCACCGCAGTCTTTATCACGCATTGGGGCTCACAGACGAGGAGCAATCCCGTCCTCTTATCGGAATCGTAAGCTCATACAATGAGATCGTACCCGGTCACATAAATCTTGACAAGATCACACAGGCGGTAAAGCTTGGTGTTGCAATGGCAGGCGGTACACCCATTATGTTCCCTGCGATAACAGTATGTGACGGTATTGCCATGGGACACACAGGAATGAAATATTCCCTTGTTACCCGTGACCTTATTGCAGACTCAACCGAGGCTATGGTTATGGCGCACGGATTTGACGGACTTGTTATGATCCCCAACTGTGACAAGAACGTGCCCGGACTTCTCATGGCGGCGGCAAGACTCAATATTCCTACCGTATTTGTAAGCGGTGGTCCCATGCTTGCAGGACGTGTTGAAGGTAAAAAGCGCAGTCTTTCCTCAATGTTTGAAGCAGTTGGTGCATATAATGCAGGAAAGATCAACGAAGAACAGCTTGTAGAATTTGAGCGTAAGGTATGCCCCACATGCGGCTCTTGCTCGGGAATGTACACTGCAAACTCAATGAACTGTCTGACAGAGGTTCTCGGAATGGGACTTTGCGGAAACGGTACTCTCCCCGCAGTTTACTCTGCAAGAATCGAGCTTGCAAAGCACGCAGGTATGCAGATCATGGAGCTTGTAAAGAAAAACATTCGTCCCCGTGATATTATGACACCTGCCGCTATCCGCAACGCTATCACTGCGGACATGGCGCTTGGATGCTCCACAAACAGTATGCTCCATCTTCCCGCAATCGCAAACGAATGCGGTATCCCCTTTGACCTTGACGAGGTAAACGCAATCAGCGAAAAAACTCCCAATCTCTGTCATCTTGCTCCCGCAGGTCCCACTTACATGGAGGATCTTTACGAGGCAGGCGGTGTATACGCAGTGCTGAAGGAGATCGACAAGCTCGGTCTTATCGACACGTCCGTTATGACGTGCACAGGTAAGACACTTGGAGAAAATATTGCAAATTCCGTAAATAAGGATACCTCCGTAATTCGCACTGTTCAAAATCCCTATTCCGCAACAGGTGGAATCGCAGTCCTCAAGGGTAACCTTGCTCCCGACGGATGCGTTGTTAAAAGAAGTGCCGTTGCTCCCGAAATGCTCGTTCACGAGGGGCCTGCAAAGGTATATGAGAGCGAAGAAGAAGCAATTGCGGCAATTTACGGCGGAAAGATCGAAAAGGGCGACGTTGTTGTCATTCGTTACGAAGGCCCCAGCGGCGGTCCCGGAATGAGAGAAATGCTCTCCCCCACATCCGCTATTGCAGGTATGGGACTTGACAAGGACGTTGCGCTCATCACCGACGGACGTTTCTCCGGTGCAACAAGAGGCGCCTCCATCGGTCACGTTTCTCCCGAGGCTGTAAGCGGAGGTATTATCGCTTACGTTAAGGACGGCGACATTATTTCCATAAATATTCCCGAGTATTCAATCACCCTTAAGGTTTCCGATGAGGAGCTTGAAGCACGTAAAGCTGAAATGCCCATCAAGAAGAAGGAAAATCTCTCAGGATATCTTAAGCGTTACTCCGCACAGGTAAGCTCTGCTGACCGCGGTGCAATAATCAACAGATGATCCCAAGGAGGATAACAAAATGTCAATGACAATGACACAAAAAATTCTTGCCGACCATGCAGGACTCCCCTGTGTTTCGGCAGGAGATCTGATCCTTGTTAATCTTGACAGAGTTTTGGGAAATGACATCACATCTCCCGTAGCAATCAGAGAATTTAACAAGATCGGTGTAGAAAACGTATATGACAAGGACAAGGTGACCATGGTTATGGACCACTTTGCTCCCAACAAAGATATCAAAGCCGCAGTACAGTGCAAGATGTGCCGTGATTTCTGCAACGATAAGGAGATCACACACTTCTATGACGTTGGTCGTATGGGAATTGAACACGCGCTCCTTCCCGAAAAAGGACTTGTTGTTCCCGGTGACGTTGTTATCGGCGCTGACTCCCACACATGTACCTACGGTGCTCTTGGTGCTTTCTCAACAGGTGTTGGTTCAACGGATATGGCTTGCGCTATGGCATCGGGCAAGACTTGGTTCAAGGTTCCCTCTGCCATCAAATTCGTACTTAAGGGCAAGCTCAACAAATTCGTTTCAGGTAAGGACGTTATCCTTCACATTATCGGTATGATCGGTGTTGACGGCGCTCTTTACCGCTCAATGGAATTCACAGGCGAGGGCGTTAAGTCACTTTCCATCTTCGACCGCCTTACAATTTGTAACATGGCTATCGAGGCAGGTGCTAAAAACGGAATCTTTGAAGTTGACGAGGAAACTGTAAACTACGTAAAAGAGCGTTCTGACCGCGAGATCAAGGCATACAAGGCTGACGCTGATGCGGAGTATGACGAAATTTATGAGATCGACCTTTCCGCGATCAAGTCAACAGTAAGCTTCCCCCACCTTCCCGAGAACACGAGAACTATTGACGAGGTGGGCGATATCGTGATTGATCAGGTGGTTATCGGTTCATGCACAAACGGTCACTACAAGGACCTTGAAGAAGCGGCTAAGATCATTAAGGGACATAAGGTTGCAAAAAACGTAAGAGCAATCATTATCCCCGCAACACAGGATATCTACCTGAAGGCTATGGAAAACGGCTTGATCAAGACCTTTATTGAAGCAGGATGCGTTGTTTCAACACCCACCTGCGGTCCTTGCCTTGGCGGTTACATGGGTATTCTTGCCGCAGGTGAAAGAGCTGTTGCTACAACTAACCGTAACTTTGTAGGCAGAATGGGCGACATTACCTCCGAGGTTTACCTTGCAAGCCCCGCAGTTGCCGCTGCAAGTGCTATTCAGGGTAAGATCGCTGACCCCCTCAGCATCGAAATAAAGGAGTGATAGTATGAAATTTACAGGAAAAGCAATTAAATACGGTGACAACGTTGACACCGACGTTATCATTCCCGCAAGATATCTCAATACCATTGATAAAAAAGAACTTGCTTGCCACTGCATGGAGGATATCGACAAGGACTTCGTAAATAAGGTAAACAACGGCGATATTATGGTTGCAGGAAACAACTTCGGTTGCGGCTCATCCCGTGAGCATGCCCCCATCGCCATCAAGGAAAGCGGGATCTCCATTGTTATCGCAAGAAGTTTTGCAAGAATATTCTACCGCAACGCAATCAATATCGGTCTTGCGATCCTTGAATGTCCCGAAGCTGCCGATGCTATTGAAGAAGGCCACATCGTTGAAGCAGATCTTGACAAGGGTGTAATTTACGATAAAACAACGGGGGCTGAATTTATAACAAAGCCCTTCCCCGAATTCATTCAGAAAATCATCACAAACGGCGGACTTGTTGAATCCGTACGCCGCGGCGATATAAAATAAGGATATACTATGAAATACAATATAGGACTTTTAAAGGGTGACGGAATAGGACCCGAGATCGTTGACGAGGCTGTCAGAGTTCTTGAGGTTATCGGAAAAAAATTCGGCCACGAATTTATCTTCACACCCTATCTTATAGGCGGTATCGCCATTGATACCACGGGAAAGCCTCTCCCCGAGGAAACTGTTGAAGGCTGTCTTGCCTCCGACAGCGTAATTCTCGGTGCGGTGGGCGGTCCCCGTTGGGACACACTTCCCGGCAACCTTCGCCCCGAAAAGGCACTTCTCGGCATTCGTGCCGCTATGGAGCTTTTCACAAATCTCCGTCCCGCAAAGCTTTACCCCGCACTTAAGGATGATTGCCCCCTCAGACCCGATATCGTTGAAAACGGCTTCGATATCATGATAGTTCGCGAGCTTACAGGCGGCATCTACTTTGGTGAACGCGGTATGCGTGAGGGCAAATACGGTGAGGAGGCATACGATACAGAATGCTACAGCCGCATGGAGATCGAAAGAATTGCAAGAGTTGCTTTTGACGCCGCAAGAAAGAGAAATAAGCGTCTTACAAGCATTGATAAGGCAAACGTTCTTGAATCATCAAGACTTTGGAGAAAGGTGGTTCACGAAATTGCCGAGGAATACCCCGACGTTGAATGTAAGGATATGCTCGTTGACAATGCGGCAATGCAGCTTGTGAGAAATCCCTCTCAGTTCGACGTTATCGTAACCTCCAATATGTTCGGAGATATCCTCTCTGACGAGGCTTCTCAGATCACAGGATCCATCGGTATGCTTCCCTCCGCATCTCTTGGCAGCACCACCCGCGGACTTTACGAGCCCATTCACGGCTCTGCTCCCGATATTGCAGGCAAGGGACTTGCAAACCCCATCGCCACAATCCTTTCCGCAGCAATGATGCTTCTTTATTCCTTCGGTCTTAAGGAGGAATCCGATGCCATCATAAATGCAGTTGATGAGGTATTGAATGAGGGCTGGCGTACTGCCGATATCGCTCACGGTAAGGATGCCCTTTCCACAAAGGAAATCACCGACAAGATCATCGAAAAGCTTTGATTTCCCATGGATAAAATAAGTAAACTATACCAAGAACTTTGCACCGTCAGCATATTTTCCGAGATCTTTAAAAAGCCGTACTTCAAATATTTCTTTGATTACTGCCACTCGGGAACAACGGATGAAAAGCTTATAAACTATTCAAAATTTGTCGGAGAAATATACAAAAACGGTGTCAACCTTACGGAAATTGTAAAAAAATCCGTGTTTGAGGATGAGAATGTTTTTGTAAAATGCCATGCATCGGGAAAGGACGTAAACCGTAGTATTGAAAAAGCCGCCATGTATGAGCTTCATGTTCTTTCGAAGTTTGCCTCCCTTTCGGCGGATGATTTTCGCATTGAATTCAATGAAATTGAATATATTCCCGAATTCGATTCCTACAAAACGGATATCACGGGGGAATATCTTGAAAGGGTGCAGAACATCGAAAAATACGGTTACGGAATATTTGCCTCCCACGGAATGTTCAGACTTTCAGAGGACGGAACTATTATTCCCATTACGGCACCCGACAAGACCACCATTGATTCTTTTGTCGGATATGCTGCCGAAAGAGGTAAAATACTCGAAAATACCGAAATGCTTCTCACGGGGCGTCCCGCCGCCAACGCACTTCTTTACGGAGATGCGGGAACGGGAAAATCCTCAACGGTAAAGGCTCTTGCAAATCACTTTTATGAAAAGGGTCTGCGCCTTATTGAGGTTCGCAAAAACCAGCTTTTGTACCTTCCCAAGATCATGGGTGAGATAAACTCCAATCCCCTTAAATTTATAATTTTCATTGATGACCTGTCCTTCAACAGTAACGATGATAATTTCAGTATGCTTAAGGCAACTCTTGAAGGCTCTGCATCGGCAAAAGCGGATAATGCAGTGATATATGCCACAAGCAATCGACGTCATATAATAAAGGAAAGCTTCTCTGAACGTGAAGGCAGCGATATTCATCGCAATGACACCGTTCAAGAAACACTTTCCCTGTCCGAGCGTTTTGGTTTGCGAGTTATGTTCGCAAAGCCCGAAAAACGGCTTTATCTTGAGATTGTTCATGAGCTTGCAAAAAGACGAGGACTTAATATTCCCGAAAAAGAACTTGATCTGCAGGCAGAAGCCTTCGTGCTTCGCCACGGATACCGCTCCGCCAGATGTGCCGAGCAATTTATTGACAGCCTAATGTAATTTATAATTAGTCAGAAAGAAGAAAATTAAAATGTTGACACTCGACAATGTTTACAGAGCTAGTTTTGCCCTCAAAGGTATCATTCGCAAAACCTCTGTTATCTCAGCCCCTAAGCTTGTTAAAGGAACCCAGCTTTATCTTAAAACAGAAAACCTCCAAACAACAGGTTCATTCAAGATAAGAGGCGCATACTACAAAATGTCCAAGCTCTCCGAAGAAGAAAAAGCAAGAGGTGTTGTTGCCTGCTCCGCGGGTAACCATGCTCAAGGCGTTGCCCTTGCGGCGCAAAAAAACGGCATCAAAGCCGTAATTTGTCTGCCTGACGGCGCACCTATTTCAAAGGTTGAAGCTACAAAAAGCTATGGCGCAGAGGTTAAGCTTGTTGAGGGCGTTTACGACGATGCTTACAACACGGCTCTTGAGCTCCGTGACAAGCAGGGCTACACCTTTATCCACCCCTTCAACGACGAAGACGTTATTG
Organism: Eubacteriales bacterium; assembly: GCA_045629725.1. Lineage (GTDB taxonomy): Bacteria > Bacillota > Clostridia > Oscillospirales > CAG-272 > SIG714. The sequence continues at coordinate 49,954 of JAZQRT010000015.1, forward strand.
CAGGTCAGGGTACAATCGCCCTTGAGCTTGTTGAACAACTTCCCGACCTTGATGCGGTTATCGTACCCATCGGCGGCGGCGGACTTATTGCAGGTATCGCCTACACCATCAAATCTCTTAACCCCAACATCAAGGTATACGGAGTTCAGGCAAGCGGTGCCCCCTCCATGTATAAATCAGTAAAGGAAGCAAAGATCAAAACCCTTGACTCTGTTTCCACTATCGCAGACGGTATTGCTGTAAAATGTCCCGGTGACCTCACATATAAGATCTGCAGCGAATACGTTGACGATATCGTTACTGTTACCGATGACGAAATTTCCGCCGCTATTCTTGCTCTTATGGAACAGCACAAGCTCGTTACCGAGGGTGCAGGAGCAACCGCTGTTGCCGCCGCTATGTTCGGTAAGCTTGATATTAAGGACAAAAAGGTGGTTTGTGTTCTCTCGGGTGGTAATATTGACGTTACTATCCTTTCAAGAGTCATTTCCCGCGGTCTTTTGATGTCTGGAAGAAACTGCTCTCTTTTGATCGAGCTTGTTGATAAGCCCGGTCAGCTCAAGAATGTTTCTGCTCTTATTGCCGATATGGGCGGTAACGTTATATCAATTCACCACGAACGAGCAAACGAAGGCTCCGATGTAAACGGATGTTATCTCAGAATCGTTCTTGAAACAAGGAATTTTGAGCATATCAATGAAATCAGACAGGCTCTTACGGACGCAGGCTTCAAGCTTCTGCAAGTATTTTAATCAAGGAGTAAATTATTATGATAACTAAAATTTCCACAAATAAAGCTCCCGGTGCTATCGGACCTTATTCTCAGGCTGTTGTATTCGGAAATATACTTTTTACTTCAGGTCAGATCGCGATCAATCCCGCAAGCGGAAACGTTGAAGAATCTACCATCGAAGGACAGACCGAGCAGGTTATGAAAAACCTCGGTGCAGTACTTGAAGAAGCAGGTTCTTCCTTTGAAAAAGCTATCAAAACCACCTGTTTCCTTGCAGACATGGCTGATTTTGCCGCTTTCAATGAGATCTACGGAAAATATTTTACAGGCAAGCCCGCACGCAGCTGCGTTGCCGCAAAAGCACTTCCCAAGGGCGTTCTCGTTGAAGTTGAAGTAATTGCAGAAATATAAATACTTGTTCTGATATCCTGCAAACAGAATAATAATACCCCGACAGAAAAATCTGTCGGGGTATTATTATTCAAAAAAGACCGTGCACCGGCACGGCCTTTAAAGTAAATATTAAATTAAACCTTAAGCTTTCCTTCAGCAACAGCCTTGTCGATATAAGCATAGATCTTGTCCTTGGGATCAAGAAGTGTGCTTATAGTACCGTCACGGTTGATCTGGTCGATAAGAAGTGCAACGTACTTTCTGAGGTCAACCTCCTGATACCAGGGGCTTGCAAGAACCTCGGGTGCACGGTATGTGAGGTTTGTTGTAAAGATCTTTGCAATAGTTCCATCAGCATATGCCTTATCAAACATTTCAAGACCGTTACAGAAAAGACCAAATGTTGCAAATGCAAATACTCTCTTTGCACCCATTGCCTTAAGCTTCTGAGCAACGTCGATCATGGAGCCGCCCGAGGAGATCATATCGTCAACGATAATAACGTCCTTGCCCTCAACAGAGTTTCCGAGATACTTGTGCTCAACGATGGGGTTTGTTCCGTTTACGATTCTTGAATAGTCACGTCTCTTGTAGAACATACCAAGATCAAGCTTAAGAACGGATGAATAGTACATACAACGGGACATTCCGCCTTCATCGGGAGAAACGATCGCTACGTTATCTGCGTTAAGTGTAAGATCCGGTACTGTATTGATGAACGTCTTGATCATCTGATATGTAGGCTGTGCGTTATCAAATCCATGGAGAGGAATTGCATTCTGCACTCTTGCATCGTGTGCGTCAAAAGTGATTATATTTGTAACACCCATTGCAACGAGCTCCTGAAGTGACTGAGCGCAGTCAAGGGATTCTCTTGTGGAACGCTTGTGCTGTCTTCCTTCGTAGAGCATGGGCATAATAACAGAGATTCTTCTTGCCTTTCCGCCAACAGCTCCGATAATTCTCTTGATGTCGCAGAAATGATCATCGGGGCTCATGGGGTATTCCTTACCGTACATCTTATAAGTTGCGCCGTGATTAAATACGTCTGCAATGATAAAAAGATCATGTCCTCTGAGGGATTCTTTGATAAGTCCCTTTCCTTCTCCGCTGCCGAAACGTTCGCAGCTTGCCTTAATGATGAAGCTTGTATCAGTGTTTCTTGAAGCCTTGATATAGTTATCAACAACTTCAGTGAAAGCCTCGCTTCCCTTCATCCCGAAAATACTGAGATCGCCAAAAAACTCTGCCATTGATATATCCTCCGAAAAAATCAATATTTATCTATTAATAATTCTACCATAAAATAAAAAAAAATCAACAGTATTTCGACAAAAAATTACTTGATTTTATAAATTTGTGTTTTAATCTAACAAATCCCTTGTATTTAATGGATAATTGTGATAAAATGTACACAAGAAACAGTAGAATTTTATTATGTGACAATGATATACAATATATTCGGTCACAGTTGTGACAAAAAACGGAGGAACGATGAGGGAGATCATAATAAACAAAAACGATGCAGGGCAAAGGCTTGATAAATTTATCACTAAAAAATTCAAGACAATGCCCCTGCCCCTTATGTATCGGTATATAAGACAGAAAAAGATAAAACTAAACGGAAAAAGAGCTGAAATAAACACCATGCTTTCAGAGGGCGATATTATAAAGCTATTCATTCCTGAGGAATTTTTTGAAGAAGGCTCCGCGGAATTTGCCTTTATGAAGCTTACTCCCCGTCTTGGTATCGTTTATGAGGACGAAAATATTTTACTTGTGGAAAAACGCTCGGGAATGATAGTTCACAGCGACGACGAGCAGGAAACGGATACTCTCATTGACCACGTTAAGGCATATTTATACCAAAAGGGAGAGTATGATCCCAAGGCTGAAAACAGCTTTGCTCCCTCTTTGTGTAACAGAATAGACCGAAATACAGGGGGCATCGTAATTGCCGCTAAAAACGCAGAAACACTTCGCATAATCAATGAAAAAATAAGAAACAACGAGATCACAAAGAAATATCTTTGTGCCGCTCACGGCAAACTTCCAAAAAAAGAAGCAACTCTCACAGGCTGGCTCAGAAAGGATGCCGCCTCCAACATGGTGACTGTGTATGAGAAAAAACCAAATTACCGTGATGCAAAGGAGATAATAACAAAATACCGTGTGCTTTCCGAGAAAAACGGAATGTCACTTTGCGAGGTAGAGCTGATAACGGGGCGTACTCATCAGATCAGAGCGCATTTTTCGTCCATCGGACACCCGCTTCTCGGCGATGGTAAATACGGAGTGAATCGGGACGATAAGAAGAAGGGGTATAAGTTCCAAGCTCTTTATTCCTATCACCTCACCTTCAGTTTCAAGGGAAATGACGGAATTTTGTCCTATCTTTCGGGAAAGAGCTTTTCCGTTGATTGCGACCATATTTGGTTCTTAAAGGAATTTTAAAGTAATACCCAATTTATTGAGGAGGTAAAAATGTTCAATATACTTGTTGCCGAGGACGACGGCGGAACGCGTCGTCTTATGCGTGCAGTTCTTGAAGGCGGCGGATACCGTGTGATCACAGCTGAAAACGGTGTTGAAGCTCTGGAGCTTCTTGCCCATGAGCACGTGGATCTTATAGTTCTTGACGTTATGATGCCCCTTATGGACGGATATGAATTTACGAAAATTTTGCGTCAAGGCGGGGACGAAACCCCCATTCTCATGGTAACGGCAAAACAGGGACAGGAAAGCATAAAAGAAGGCTTTATTTCAGGCACAGATGATTACATGGTCAAGCCCGTTGACGAGGAGGAGATGCTCCTCAGAATTTCAGCACTTCTAAGACGCGCAAAGATCTCCAGTGAAAAAAAGATCACCGTGGGAGAAGTGGAATTTGACTACAACGGTTTCACATGTAAAAACAAAAACGGAATGATCGAGCTGCCGCAAAAGGAGTTTTTGCTGATATTTAAGCTTCTCTCCAACAACAATAAAATATTTACCCGCAGAAGCCTTATGGATGAGATCTGGTCGATGGACAGCGAAACCGACGAACGTACCGTTGACGTACATATAAACCGCCTGAGAGAACGTTTCCGCGGAGTTGAGGACTTTGAGATCGTAACTGTAAGAGGACTTGGATATAAGGCGGTAATAAAACAACAATGAAAAATTTTATTAAGTTTAATATTACAACTCTCAGAAAGGTAGTAACCAGATGGTTTATTATCATTATTTCTGCATCGGGTGTTTTGTCAGCACTGCTTTTTACTGTTGCCTATTTTGCAGGAATGAAAATGACCATCGGACGAGAGGGGCTTATGATCGTGTGGCTATCCATCGTCGCCTCAACTCTTATCGGTATTCTGGTTGTAATTCCAATTTCAAGGTTTATTATCAAGCCGATACAGGACCTCAGTAATTCTGCCGATGAGATCGCACGAGGTAATTTTGACGTTAGAGTCAACGAAAAAAAAGGCCCTCGGGAGTTCCGAGAGCTTTATGAGAGCTTTAATAAAATGGCTGAGCAGTTGGGCGAAACCGAGATGTTCCGACAAAACTTCATAAACGATTTTTCCCATGAATTTAAAACCCCCATCGTATCAATAAGAGGATTTGCCCGTCAGCTTGAAAGAGATACAACGCTTACCGAGGAAAGGAAGCGTGAATATATATCGATAATTGCCGAGGAAGCCGAGCGTCTTTCCAATATGTCGGGAAACGTGTTGCTTCTTTCAAGGCTGGAAAATCAGCAGAGTATTTCCGGTGAGGACTGGATAGATCTTGACGAACAGATACGTCAGTGCATCCTTGTGCTTGAAAGAATGTGGAGCGGGAAGGACATTGAATTTGACGTTGAGCTTGAAAGTCTACGCTACCGCAGTAACGATGAAATGCTAAAGCAAATGTGGATAAACATTCTTTCCAATGCGGTTAAATTTACGCCATCGGGCGGTAAGATCTTCGTTGGCGCAAAAAAGTCGGATAGCAACATTGAAGTCACCATCTCGGACACAGGAAGCGGTATGGATGAAGTGACTCTTGAGCGTATGTTTGAGAAATTTTATCAAGCAGACACTTCAAGAGCTACAGAGGGCAACGGTCTTGGGCTTTCTCTTGTAAGACGTATTGCTGAGCTTTGCAAAGCTCGGATAGAGGTATCAAGTAAAGTGGGCGAAGGAACAAGCTTTGTAATTCTTCTTCCTGTAAGATCTGATAACTTTGATTCTAAAGCCTGTTGAATTTTGTTCTGTAGGAGCACCTTTGGCAAAGGTTTTCAAGGGCAATATGTTTTTTGAATCCTTCGAGCATGGCTTGGACGCGCTCCGATGACATTATATCCTCAATTTTATCATTGAATATATTTCCCAGTGTGATAGCGCCGTCACTGTCAAGGCAGCAAGGAACCACACGGCCGTCAGAAAGTATACCGATCTGTTCGCGAAGACCGAGACAAAAGGCTTCTCCCTCGTATATGGGTGCTTCGGCATCGGGCCAATCGAATTTCTTGTCCCATTCAAGAAAAATGCGGTCAGCAAGACGGAATCCCTTTTTGGTATTTACCCATTCGGCAGTGAAATACTGCCGGCAAAGCTCAAGAATCTCGGAGTTCAATACCTCAAGTCCTCCGGAATTCCAAAGACGAAAGACTGCAAAGGTGCCCTCCGCTGCGGCTTTTGATGCAAAATCAAAGCACCCTCTGAGATATGCCTCCATATCCTTTGAAAGATTGGCTTCAAAGCTGTGAAGGGAAATGTTCACACGGTAAAGACCGCACCCGAGTATACTGTCACCCATTTTTGGAAGAAGTGTACCGTTGGTGGTCAGTATTGGGCGAATACCTGCCTTATTTGTTTCTTTTATAAATTCAGGGAGCAGAGGATGAGCGGTGGGCTCTCCCATAAGGTGAAAAAACACACTTTTTGCATAGGGCGAAACGGCACGGAGCGCCGACGAAAATTCCTCTTGAGTCATGGTTTTTGGTGCTCTTTTGGTCTTATGGCAAAAGGAGCAGTCAAGATTGCATATATTAGTTATTTCTATGTACACGTTTGAAAACAAAAAATCACATCCTTTGGTTTATCATTATTATACCCGTTAGTAAGATGAATTGTCAAGTATTATATTCTTGTTGACATTCATTATGAGGTGTGATATATTATAGTCAAGGAAAACGGGAGGGAAATATAATGAATTATAACAAGAATGATTTTGATTTTTGCAGATCATATATGGTCGCAGATGAGAGAATAATATGGAAAGGAAAGCCTGACACAAAGATTCGTTTTTCTTCCGATCTTCATACCTTGGTGTTTGGAATATTTTGGCTTGGTTTTTCCTTGTTTTGGTGCTCCGGAGTATACGCAAGCGGCGGTGGAATGATGGCTTTTTTTGGTCTTCCATTCGTGGCTATCGGTATTTATCTTGTTGTGGGAAAGCCGATTCATTCCGCAATTAAACGCAAGAATACCGCATACGTTATAACCAATATGAAGATCATTCGCGCCTGCGGAAACAAGATCGACACCATGGACGGCAGAGATCTGCCAAGACTCAACATAAAGGGCTTCAGCGACGGAATGGGAACTATCCATTTCGGAGAACAGATAGTTTATAGAAAAAACAACAGGACCTACAACGGCTATTCGGGCGGTGATTTCTGTCTTGAGGCTGTTCCGGTAAAAGAAGTTCAAATGGCGATCAATGAAATGATAGAGGCAAACTCATCTAACGTTACAGCTGAATAAAGAATGATCAATCAAAAAATATATGGGTATGTAAAACTCAGCTTGAGCTTTTTGCATACCCGTTTTTTATAGTATCACTTAACAGTAAAGAAAAAGACTATGAAAGCCTATACTCTCATAGTCTTTTGGGTTGCGCTTCAACCCTTTTTTGAAATTTGGAAAATTATTTTATTGGATGCCTATTTTTTTATTTCGCTTTCCGTATATTCCAATATCTCTCCTTTTTTTGAAGAAATCTTTATATCATATCGCGTTGATTCATTTTTTACATATATATGATAAATGAAGCTTCCGTCCTCTTGCAAAGTAATGCTCTTATAATACAATCCCTTAACCTCAAAGCTGAGTTTGTTTGCAAATATCCTACCTGCTTCAGTAGGCGTTATATGTCCCTCGGGAACTTCCATGAGTGAAATTATTATTGCGCTCGGAAGGTCAGGCGCGCTTCTGTTCAAATACTCTCCTGTAATAGCATCTATTATCGAAGTAGCAACAGTGCCGCCTATGCTTTCCTTTATCATATACCTTACTTTATAAACGGCACGGCCTTCTTCAACACATAAAATAACTGATGGGAATTTTAAATATTTTTCATTTATTCCCATGTTTTTAAAGGAATCTTTCACCTTTTGAACTGCTCCGTCTTTGCCAATGTATTCCACGACAGTCTGTGTAAAATCATCATCTCCCAATAAATGACAGAGCTCCGCTACCGAAAGCTTGGCAAGAGCACTGTACCTCATTTCTGTCTTAAGTTCAGGTCTTGCTTCCAAAATAGTATTGATAAGCTGAGCCTTTCCTGTTGAAATTCCGTATTGTTTCGCAATAGATTTCAGTTCCTTGTCAACTTTTATCATCTGGCTAATCAATTCCACGTCAAAATTATCCGTGTTTATAAGAGAGTCTATCTCCTTTGTCAGCCTTTCACAAAGCTCCGTAGTATCCTTCTCGCCTTCAACTGTAAGCAGGATCGAATTGGTTATGGAATCTATATACCCCTTAGTAAACATTGACCCTACAAGGGCGTTCACCGTGACCTCAATACTGCTGCCATTAAAATCCATGTTTCCGACAACCTGAGCGCCATCTTCATTAAGGGGCACCACCTCCAATACTTTTTCCTTTTCGTTGACTTTTATCTCAAGGCTTGGATTTACGTCAAGAGAAACCGTTGTAGCAACTGCATAATTATTTTGGTAAATAAAAACTCCCGCAAATCCAACCAATAAAATTACAAGCCCCATACAAACTGCCGCAGCTTTTCGATCAAAGTAAAAATTCCATTTTTTATTCTTTACCACTTCCGACGGCGCCGCTTCAAGGATCATTTCCTCGTCTATGCCTCCAAGCTGTATATAAATATTTTTATTCGTCATACAATAAAGCCCTCCTTATCAAGAAATTTTTTTAGTTTTTTTCGTGTTCTGTGAAGAAGTACGGTCACGGCGTTTTCACTCATGCGGTATTCCTCGGCGATCTCGGCAACTGTGCTTGAGTACCAGTACCTACGTAAAAATATCTTTCTCGTCCTTTGAGGCAGAGAATGCAAAAAATTATTAAGGGACTGCCTCAAAGCAACGCTGTCACCGATATCACTTCCGCTATTACCATCGGGAATACACTGGGTAAGTTCGTCCAATACCATCATAACTTCCCCGCATCTTTTTATCGCATGCTTTTTTTCATACACGTTTAAGGAAAGAGTACGGGAAATCAATCCAACGTAAGATTTCAAAGACTTGGGTGAGGCAGGAGGGATAGTTATCCAAACTTTGAGATATATATCGTTTTCTACCTCGTCAACATCATCGTCGTTTGATAGAATCTGAGCGGCAATATACCTGCAGTACCGTCCATATTTTGCTTTAGTTTCAAAAATTGCACGTTCCTTACGTTCTTTATAAAGCTCGATTATGTCTTTATCCTCCATGTTCTCACTCCCTTCGTTGATTTTTAGTATATCTGCTTCACATTCAGTATTTTAAAGGTCCCTTCACCCTAATAAACAGGAAACACTTGTATTTTATTACATACTATTTTATTTTTTCGGAAATAAAAAGGCTGTAAAAACCACCTCGAGTTTTTCAGCCCATTTATTGTTATATAAATTTTACGGTGTGGGAAGCACCACTGTAAAGCAGCACCACTTCTCTTCCTCGCTGTCAACACTTATCCTGCCGCCCATGGCTTCAACGATGGTGCGTGAAATATAAAGTCCAAGACCAACGCCCGATTTATCAAGTCCGCGGCTCTTATCCGCTTTATAAAATCTGTCAAAGACATATTTCAACTCATCCTTAGGTATGCCCTTTCCCTCGTTATAAACCTCGATCTTAACTTTTTTTGTTTCAGGCTGTGTAACCTTAAGTCTTAAAATTCCCTTTTCATAGGAGAATTTAATGGCGTTATCGACGAGATTATATATAACCTGATGTATCGCATCCGAATCTGCAAGCACGGACATTTTTTCCCTTTCAAAATCAATATCAACATCAAGCTTTTTAGCTTCAATTCTTGACTCGTTTGAAAGCATGATCTCAACGGATTTGGAGCATATATCAAACTCTTGGATATTGAATTTGCGGTCGCCCGCTTGGATACGCGATATATCAAGCAGCGTTCCCACAAGCCTTGAAAGACGCCTTACCTCAGTTGCAACGATGCCGAGATAATAATCCTGCTTTTCTCTCGGGATCGCTCCGTCAAGTATACCGTCAATATAACCCGAAATTATGGTCATAGGAGTTCTCAGGTCATGTGAAACATTGGCAAGGAATCCGCTCCTTAATTTTTCAAGCTCGGAAAGTGATTCCGCCATGCTGTTCATTGTGGTTGCAAGCTCTGCTATCTCGTCCTTTCCAACCACCTGTACTCTTACGTCAAAATTACCGACAGCAAAGCATTTTGCCGCTTTATCTATATTCTTAAGAGGAATTACGATCCTTTCCGAAATGAAATAGCATCCGATCATTCCGGCAATAAGGACGAGTATGGCAATTTTGGACATAGTTCCAACCATACTGCTTACAAACGCCGACACACCCTTTACAGGTGACGCTGCAAACACGATTCCGTGATGATCTCCTGTAGATAGCTCAATGGCGTTTATCCAATATTCCTCAGCAAAAAAGCCCTCCACCTCGCCTGTATATGAATATGAATGCTCCGATCTTAATACTTCATTCATCATAAACTGCGGAACAGTCTTGTTTCTGAGCTTTGCACCGCTGCTGCAAACACTCACGCTTCCATTGGGATTAGCTATAAATATTACTGTATTGGTACAATCTGCAATTCCCGAAAGCTGAGTTTCAAGTGAATCGCCTTCATCCTTTATAAATGAAAAATAATCTTTTCCCTCGTCATCCTCTATGTATTCCGCATATACTCTGTCCACCATTACCTTTACAGATTCTGCCGCATGAACAACACTGTTTGTCTTTTCGTTTGAGGAAACCATTCCCACAAACATAAAATACAAAAACGAAAAGCTCACTGCAAAGGTCAATAAAAAGCACAGCATATATTTGACAAAAACACTTTTAAACATTCTGCACCTCTTTAAACAAAAAGCGGCACCGTTGTTCGATGCCGCCTGTAATATCTGACTTACCGTCAAAATCCATGATTATTCAAAAACCTCAAATTTGTAGCCAACGCCCCAAACTGTCTTGAGTGCCCATTTATCGGAAACACCCTCAAGCTTTTCACGAAGACGCTTTACATGCACGTCAACTGTACGTGAGTCACCGAGATAATCAAAGCTCCAAACCTTGTCAAGAAGCTGATCTCTTGAGAAAACTCTGTTGCAGTTGGAAGCAAGGAAATACAAAAGGAGAAGTTCTTTGGGCGGAATATCCACACTCTTTCCTTTAAGCTTAAGCTCATACTTCTGCTTGCTTATCTCAATATTATCAAATCTTACAACCTCATCGGACTCAGTTGTTTCTCTGGGATTTGAACGGCGAAGAACAGCCTTGATTCTTGCAGAAAGCTCCTTCATATCAAAAGGCTTAACAATAAAATCATCCGCTCCAAGCTCAAGTCCGAGAACCTTATCAAAAGTCTCACCCTTTGCCGTGATCATGATAATAGGCTTTGACGAAACCTCTCTGATCTGGCGGCAAACCTCCCAGCCGTCTTTTCTCGGGAGCATAATATCAAGCAGAACAATATCCGGATCATAGGATTTGAAGGAACTAACACCTTCAACTCCGTCGTTTGCGGTCTTAACTTCATATCCGCTGTTTTCAAGATAAAGCTTTATCATCTCGCATATATTCACGTCATCATCAATGACGAGGATTTTTGTATCCATCATAATATTTTACCTCCCTAAATTGTACTAAAAGCCAATTTTCTAAACTATATTAGTATTTTACACTATTTTACCATCTTTGTCAACAGTTATATATGAAACATTTATACATAAGTGAAAATATTTTTTAAATAATTGATAAATAAACTTGATTATTTCAGTTTTTTGTATTATAATGCCTTTTGAATATATTATTTTCACTTTTATGAGGTATTCTATGAAACTTGGTATCGTAGGTCTTCCCAACGTGGGAAAAAGCACTCTTTTTAACGCTCTTACAAACGCGGGAGCGGGTGCTGCCAACTATCCTTTTTGTACTATCGAGCCTAATGTGGGCGTTGTTACAGTTCCCGACGAAAGGCTTGATTATCTTGCTGAAATTTACTCTCCCGAAAAATACACTCCCGCAACAATAGAATTCGTTGATATTGCAGGACTTGTTAAGGGTGCTTCCAAGGGTGAAGGACTTGGAAATAAATTTCTTTCACACATTCGTGAGGTAGATGCAATCATTCACGTTGTCCGTTGCTTTGAAGACGGAAACATCATTCATGTTGACGGTTCAGTCAACCCTCTGCGCGACCTTGAAACTATCAATCTTGAGCTTATCTTCTCCGATATTGAGCTTATTGAACGCCGTATCGACAGAACAAAAAAAATACTCAAGGGCGATAAAACAAAGGAAGCAGAGCTTGCACTTCTTGAAAGACTCCATGCTGAGCTTGAAGAAGGCAGACCTGCAAGAGCAGTTACTATGACTGAAGACGAGCATGAAATGATCGCTGACATGCCCCTCCTTTCCGCAAAGCCTGTAATTTACGCGGCAAATATTGCAGAAGAAGACGTTGCCGAGGGCGGACGCTCCTCCGAGCTTTTCCTTGCTCTTGAAAAATACGCTCTGTCAGAAAATTCGGGAATCCTCCCCGTTTGTGCTTCCATTGAGGCTGAGCTTTCCGAGCTCGACCGCGAGGATAAAGAGGTTTTCCTTGCAGATCTTGGAATCACAGAATGCGGTCTTGACAAGCTTATCAAGGAAAGCTACTCTCTCCTTGGTCTTATAAGCTTCCTCACCGCAGGTCCCAAGGAGGTTCGCGCTTGGACAATCACAAGAGGCTCCAAGGCTCCCAAGGCTGCCGGAAAGATCCACAGTGATTTTGAGCGTGGATTTATCAGAGCAGAGGTTATTGCCTACAATGATCTTGTGGATTGCGGCGGAAATATGGTTGCTGCAAAGGAAAAGGGACTCATCAGAAGCGAAGGTAAGGATTACGTTATGAACGACGGCGATATCGTTGTATTCAGATTCAACGTTTAAGCCGATATATAGCCAAAAAAGAACTGTTTTCGGAGAAATTTGAAAAAGTGTTGTCACTTTTTCACTTTACAAACCTTAATCGGTTCTTTTTTTGTATATTATACCGTTGACACAGATAAACATATATTATATAATATACTTAAATAAACTTTATCGAAAGGAATCGAGGCGATAGGAATGGAAGAAAACAAGTCAAAAACACCAAAGCTGCGCACAGACGCTGAATTCGAAGTGCTTGACCTGTATAACGAAAATGCCGAACCAACGGGCAGAACGATCCTTCGCGGAACACCTATCAAAAACGGGGAGTATTCCCTTTCGGTACACATGTTTATTTATAACTCCAAGGGTATGTTTATTCTCCAAAAGCGTTCCAAAAAGAAAAAATCCCTACCGGGAGTTTGGGGAGTGACCTGCGGTGCCGCCATGTCCGGAGAGGACAGTATTTCTGCCGGTATCCGTGAAGCCAAGGAGGAGCTTGGTCTTGAGCTTGATCCGGAATCCTTTGAATTTATTGAAAAGATAAAGCGCCGTTACAGCTTTGTGGACATTTATTTTGTTAAAGCCAAATTTGACATCTCAAAATGCGTCCTCCAGAAAGAAGAAGTCGAAAGCATCAAGCTTTCCTCTCCCAAGGAGCTTCTCAACATTATTATGGCATCCCCGAATATCAACAGCACCTATTCCGCCGCCGTCAAACGCGCCATGAAGGAACGCGGGCTGATTTAGGGTTGTTTATTGGGAAATTCTCGTGGAGAATGCTTTTTGAAAAAAAGCACCCTCCCCATACCCCTTGCGCAAAAACTTTACTAAAAAGGATTTATATTTATTAGTGCCCCTATTCATATTTGTGAATAGGGGCACTAATTTATAAAGCTGTGGGACAGGCGTCCTCGACTGTCCGAGTACAAACCTTCCCTTTACTTGCCAAGGCTCAGGCGAAGTTGCCTTCTTGGGTGGGAAAATGTGTCACCCGTAAGGGTGACGGATAAAGTGTCTTGCACGTAAAGTCACTCCGATATGTAAAAGGGTTCGCCAAAAGCACCGTTATATTTTTTAAAGGAATATATATCCCCCACTTCATATTTTTCATACTCGGCATAAGTTACCTTAACATCAAATTCTCTGCCGTCAATTTCAATTTCAAAAGAATATTCATCAGGAGATTTTCTGCGTCTCGTCACATCTTTATCAAGTATCACAGCTTCCACAGTTGTAGGCTCCGTGGTATCCAGTACATAATTCAGATGTGAGATATAAATTGATGCAAGAAAGGTAATGAATACCGCTATTAATAGTCCGATAAGCACTGTCCCAAACTTTTTCATTTTCTTCACCATTATAACTGTTATAAAAATACCACCTGCTATTCCCACGAGAAGGGACACCGCCCAAAAGGGCAAAAATGAATCGTTTTCAAATGAATACATAAAGCCATATATTCCCAAAACAAAAAATGAGGAAAGCCCAAGCCACATAAATACCTCGTTAAATATGTATATTAGCTTACTTGTTTCTCCCTTTTTCTTAAAACAATGATCCAGCAAAAAAACAGCTACAGGTCCCAAGAGCATTCCTATAACACCCGAAGTTATAAATACTTTTGTGGGTAATATTTCTCTTGCAGAAAACATCAGAGCCACAACAATAACCGCAATTATATACGATCTTAAACTGGTTTTATTTTTTTTCTTCACCCAACAAAACCTCCTTGTTTGTTCCGTAAAAGATATCATCATGCCCCGAAATCAGTTTAAAGAACTCCTCGAGACGGTTCCAATCGCTTGACGTAAAATCCATTTCGTAGGAATGTCCCCAAATATAGAATATCTGAGGCTTATCGGGCTTCATTTCAATAAACCTCTTGCCCATTTCCATCATTCTGTCAAATTCCATTATATGATACACATTCGGGTCGAATCTATACAGATTTTCCTGTATATCAAAGCTATCGGTATTTGTGATGGTACGGCAGTATTTTATCTTGGTATTATTTTTTATAATCTTTGCAACTCTGTCATCATTGTTAACACCTCCGCAGGGGTATGCCATTCCAACAATGGGATAGCCAACAAGAGCTTCAAGATTCTTTCTGTCCTCCTCTACCTGCCTTATTATCTCCTCCTCGGGAAGCTCTGTGAGATTGGGATGCGTGAGAGTATGAACTGCCACCTCGTGCCCCTCGTAAAGCATTTTAACGTGGCTCGGATGCACCTTATAATGGGATATCTTCATTCCGTTTCTTATAAGCCTTCCATGTGTGCCGTGAAGCTCGGAATTTATATTAAAGGTACATTTGAGGTTATATTTATTTAAAAGCTCCACAAGTCTGAAATCCTGTGTAACTCCGTCATCGTAGCTGAAGGTGACGGCTTTTTTCTTTTCCTTTGTCCATTCGGGATACATTCATCATCACTCCTTTTTCATAATTATATCACGTTTTTTTGATCTTGTAAATACGGGACTGAATAAACTTCCGTAAAATGGGAATTTTATAACTGATATACATTTGAATATTTCTGAGGTGATAATATGCAAAAAGGAATCGTAAAACTGAAAAATCCGCCGAGCATACACTCATGGGCTTGTGTCGGAGGTGAGAAAGAATGGGAAGGACCGCTGGGTGATAAATTCGATCACATTGATGAAACGAACCGTTTTTCCATGGATACATGGGAGCAATCCGAAAACGAGGCTCAGCGTCTTTCTTTTAATTTTGCTCTTAAAAAGGGGGATCTTGCTCCCGATGATATAGATGCCCTTTTCGCAGGGGACCTTATCAACCAGTGCACCGGCTCTGCCTACGGACTTTTATCCTTTGATATCCCATTCTTCGGTATATACGGTGCCTGCTCCACCTCTGCCGAGGCGCTGACGCTCAGTGCTCTTTGTATTGATTCGGGGCACTACGATAAATGCGGAGCGGTGTGCTCCTCCCATTTCTGCTCAGCAGAACGTCAGTTCAGATATCCTCTTGAATACGGAAACCAACGTACCCCCACCTCCCAGTGGACCGTAACGGCAGCAGCCTCCTTCATTGTATCAAAAGACGGAAAAGGACCTTATATCACTGAGGTCATGCCCGGTATAGTTTATGACGGCGGCATCAATGACGCAAATAACATGGGCGCTGCAATGGCACCTGCCGCTGTTGAAAGCCTCCTTAAATATTTCCGAACCTCGGGCAAGAAGCCCTCCTTCTTTGACGGAATTTTCACGGGAGATCTTGGATATGAGGGACATTCCATCGTCATTGACCTTATGCACCGAGAGGGATATACCCTTTGGGATAATTATTACGACTGCGGAATGCTCATCTATGATAGGCAAAAACAAGATATGCACGCAGGAGGCTCGGGCTGCGGCTGCTCCGCTTCAGTCCTTTGCACTCACATTCTTCCAAAGCTGAAAAGCGGCCTGTGGCATGACGTTTTATATATCGCAACGGGTGCTATGATGAGCCCAGCAAGTATACAACAAGGGCTTTCCATACCCGGAATTGCTCATATTATCCATATATCAAGCAAAAAGGAGAAAAATTAATGGATTTTTACGATTACCTAAATTCATTCATCGTGGGCGGTCTTTTCTGTGTTGTGGCACAGATACTCATCGACAAAACAAAGCTTACTCCCGCAAGGATCCTTGTTTCTTACGTAGTTGCAGGAGTTGTGCTTTCCGCTATCGGCATATATCCTGCCATCGTTGAATTTGCAGGTGCAGGAGCGACCGTGCCTCTCACGGGATTTGGTCACAATCTTGCAGAGGGTGTAAGAACGGCAGTTGATGAAAAAGGGCTTATCGGCGCAATAACGGGAGGACTTACTGCCTCGGCAGGGGGAATCAGCGCCGCAATTTGCCTTGGATTTCTCACAGCACTCATATCAAGGAGCAAAATGAAGGGATAGGCGGTGATAATATCAGGAAAATAAAGATATTTCCCTTTTCATCAATAGACGCTATCGGAGACAAGATTGTGGGAGAACTTCACGAAAACGGTGAGGTGGAGCTTTTTTGTCACGGGGAGGGCTCTCTTTCCTGCGTTTTTTTAAGCGTTAACGCCGCCAAGGAATGTATGATGGGTGAATACTCCGTAGAGCTTGTCCGAGCCGTTGTGAGAGGGACCGAGGGCGCTTTTCTTATAAAGGCTGTGAAAACTTAATATTCTCAAACTCGGCGAAATAATGCTCGGACATTTTTCACCGAGTTTTCATTTTCCATATCGGGGTTGACATTAATTTAGGTGTGTGATATAATAAACCATATTTATTTTGAGGATTGAAATTATGCAGTATACATTGACAGGCGGAATAAAATACAGAAAGAAGCGCTACAAGGAACAGCCCTGCCCTGATTTTGTACCGAACGAGGTCAGCATTTTTTTAAAGGATGCTACACCTATTACGAACGTTGGAGAGCTTGTAAAAAAAGGGGCACCGATTGCAAAAAATGATGAAGGCTTTACTATCTATGCCTCTATAACAGGTGAAGTAACAAGCCTTGACGATGGATTTATTACCATTGCTGTAAAAGAAAAAGAAACTGAAACAGACGAAATTACACTTTTACCCGAATATACGGGAGAACTCAACGCCGAAAGCCGCGCGGACCTTGCAAGATATCTTCTTGCCGCAGGTCATCCTGACAGCGCGGAAATGGACATAAGACGGGATTTCGGCAATACCAAAAGAGTCATATTGAATTGCATATCCTCTCCTGATCCCAAGGATGCGGAAAGGATAATTGACGGTGCTAAGACAATTCTCCTCTCCATCGGCATAAGAAGTGCAGTTGTAGCCATTTCCAAAAAAGATACCAAGTTTGCTCGTGCCATCGAAAAATGCAAATATGACAGGAACATGTTTTTAATTGCCATGCTCCCCGTTTCCCATCCTCTTGAATCCCCCGTTGCCTTGAGATCGGCTCTGATTCCCTCCGCCAATGATGATAATTGCTTTGTTCTTTCCACGTCATCATGTATTGCAGCTTACGAAGCCGCGGCGGAACGAAAACCCTTTATCGGGCACAATATAAGGGTGATTTACAAAAGCTCCTCCTATCATATTTTTTGCCCCTTTGGAACCATGGTAAAGGATATAAAAGAATATTTTGCCCCCATACTTCAAAGGGACGCGGAAGCATTGTCCATATGCACGGGTATCTCCGGAATCGGCATTTCGCTTTCGGACAGCACTGTTATTGGAGATGATATAACTGCCCTTACTATTACAAAAAAAATTATCTCCTGCTCCGAAAAGCCCCCTGTGTGCATAGCCTGCGGCAAGTGCAGTAAGGTATGCCCCAGAAAGCTCTCGCCCTATTTACTATACAAAAAATCAACCGAATCATCAATTTCCGATTGTATTTCCTGCGCTTGTTGCTCTGCGGCATGCCCTGTGGGAATTCCTCTTGCGGAAACGATCACTAAGCTAAGATGGGAGGCATACAATGAAAATTAAATCGATCATACCTCGCCGTCCAAAAAACACTTTAAGTTATATTTCCGACTATATCACGGCACTGCTTCCCTCACTTGTTTTTGCTGCTGTATTTTACACAAGTTCAATTATAACAAACGTACTGATCTCAGTTGCCGTCACACTTGCCCTTGAGCTTGTTTTCTCCTATGTGATGCAAAAGGAATTCGACGGAACAATGATGGTCCGCGCACTTGTTTTATGCCTTTGTCTGCCATCAAATGCCCCTGTATGGTGCTACGCCTTGGGCGGTGGTATAGTGTTTATACTTTCAACACTGAGAGGATTTACGGATAAATACGTAACCTATGAAGCCGTCACGATCTCCGTGCTAATAATCCTTTGCTTTATTCAAGCGGACACTCCCTCTGCATTGGCACTTCAAGGAAAAACAATTTCAGATCTTTCCACTCTCGACCTTATTCTCGGTACGAAATCCCATTTCTTCACGGGCGGATGCCTTATTTGTATTCTTTTTGCCTTTGTATATCTTGCGATTCGAAAAAGGGTTTCTTTCTTTAACAGTATTCTTTTCTATGCCGCACTCGTTTGTGTGTCCGGATTTCTTTATACGGAAGGAGAAATAAACGCCCTGCATTTTGTAAGTCTTATTGCTCTTGATCCCAAGATATTTTTCGCTTCACTTGTTCTTCTGACACTGGGAGGTGCGCTTCCCTTTGGTAAAAAATCTTCCGGGATAGCCGCTGTTATCGGCGGTGCCGCTGCCGGAGCTGCCATGGTATATCTTGGACTTGAAAGCGGTGTTTATTATACCGTCCTCATTATGTCCCTGCTTTCACGTCCCATTGATATTCTGATTTGTAAAGCATACAGAAAAAAATCATGATAAAGGTTTATTTATGCCCGTTTTCAGGCACTCCGAGAGAAATTCATAATAAGGCATACTCCATTCTGAACGAGCTCATTTCGGATAAAAATACGGTGATAAAAAAGACCGATAAAGGCAAACCCTATCTTGACCCCGAGGAGTTTCATTTTTCGATATCTCATACGAACGACCTTATTGTAATTGCAACCTCGCCCTTTAACGTAGGCATTGATTGCGAAAGAAAAGACCGCAAAATATCAATGGGCGTCGGTAATAGATTTCTTGGAGGTAACTGCGATATCACAAGCTGGGTACACTTTGAGGCTTTTTCCAAGCTTCACGGTGAGGGCATTTCCGTTGGATACGAAAAAATGCTCTCAACACCCCATGTTTTCCGTGAAATTGAAGCTTTCGAGCATAGGATATGTATTTGCGCCTATGATGATTTTGAAATTACGATTATACAATAAAAAGAAGATGTAAAAAAGTCCGGACCGCAAAAAAGAGGAGAACTATTCTCTCGTCGTATGAAGTACGCCTGCGGGATCCACTTGCCCATTCTGAAACATTTTTTCCAATCCCCTTCAAAAAAGGCTGTAAAAAAACTCGCACGAGTTTTTTTACAGCCCCTTTTTTATAGAAAATTGAATGTCTTAATTAAACTCAACGTACTCTATATCCGCGCCGACCTTCTGAAGCTTACCAACGATATCGTCGTATCCGCGCTCGATTATATGTACGTCATCTATCCAAGTGGTTCCCTCTGCGCTAAGGCCTGCAATAACAACTGCCGCTCCTGCTCTCAGGTCTGCAGCTCTTACTGCAGCTCCGCGAAGCTTGGAAACGCCCTTGAAGGTAGCCTTTTTAAGCTCCACGTTTATCTTTGCTCCCATACGGATAAGCTCATCCGTATACTTGAATCTCTTTTCATAAATCCCCTCAAAGATCTGTCCCTCTCCCTCTGCAAGAGCCATAAGAGCACCAAACTGGGGATGCATATCCGTGGGGAAGCCGGGATAGGGTCTTGTTTTGATATTTACTGCCTTGAGCTTTATATCACGTCCGTCTGCAATTACGCTTTCCTCTTCTTCCGTGATCTTAACTCCCATTTCCTCAAGCTTTGCAACCGTAGACTCGAGGTGCTTGGGAATAACGTTTGTTATCTTGAGCACGCCCTTTGTTGCAGCTGCGGCAATAAGATAAGTTCCTGCCTCAATCATATCGGGGATTATAGCATATGAGCATCCCTGAAGGTCACGTGTTCCATTGATCTTGATAGTATCCGTTCCCGCACCTCTGATATCTGCTCCGCAGGAATTGAGGAAGTTTGCAAGGTCAACAACGTGGGGCTCACGGGCAGCGTTATCAATAATAGTCGTACCCTCAATACAGGTTGCCGCAAGAATGATGTTCATCGTTGCACCAACGGAAACAACATCAAAAAAGATATTTGTGGGTCGAAGTCCTTCGGGTGCTTCTCCGCATACAAATTCATCGCTTGAATCATCCATTTCCGCTCCAAGAGCTCTGAATCCCTTAAGGTGCTGATCAATAGGACGGCTTCCGAAATTACATCCTCCCGGAAGTGTTACCTTTGTTCTTCTGAATCTTCCAAGCTCTGCTCCGAGAAGATAATATGAGGCTCTGATCTTGGAAACGAGCTCAGCGGGAGCACAGCAGCCCTTTGCGTTGTCGCAATTGATCCTTACTGTGTTTTCGCCGATACGCTCAACCTCGGCACCCATGCTTTTAATAATTTCAAGACAGATCCTTACGTCCCTGATATCGGGAAGGTTATCTATAAAGCAATCACCTTTAACAAGAAGGCAAGCATATATTATCGGCATAGCCGCATTCTTCATTCCGCTGATAGAGATTTCACCAAAAAGCGGCTTACCGCCGTTTATCATAATTTTCTTCATAATAAGCGTCTTGACCTTTCACTCAATTAGTTATATTTATCCTTAACAATATGATTATATGCTAAAAAACGAAAAAATGAAATAAAGAGAAAATTATCTCTTATCTTTTCCTTGCATACCAATATCCCGCTCCAACACCGAGAGCTGCCGCAAGAGCAAGTATGCCAAATACAATGGAGGCATCCAAAACAATTCCCTGAGGTTCCTCTGTACCTACAGGAGCAGGTGTTGCGGAAGCTTCCTCGGCCAAACCGGAAAAAGACAAAAGAACCATCAAAAACGAAACCAACAATATTATTGACAACATTTTTTTCATAAATAAACCTCCGATTTACAAATCTATACCATTATATCACATTTTTTTCAATTTGAAAATAGTTTTTTGAAAAATAATATATAAATTTTTATTCATAAACCCCTTGATAGAACGTATTATTTCATGTTATAATAATTGTCGAATATCAAAACATTAAAAATGTTTCAAAAAGCCGATATGATCGGCTTTTAAAGGTTCAATTTCTTTAAATTTGAATCTTCTCAATAACACATTGCGGCGAAATATAGTTGAAAACAGAAAAAGCAACATCCATAAATTACCATTCACTTTATGTACATTGTGCAAAACTCTGTGCATTAGTTGTGAAACCCTTGAAAAATACCGAATTATAGCCATTTGTTGTGTGTGTTATTAATTTTGCCTGTGCAAAACTCTGTGCAAAATGTGTGTTTCTTAAAATTCGCGTCATAAATCTCATTCAAAATCAAACAGAAAATAAAATTTTCAAAATATACGTGCGGAGAAAGCTTTATGAAGATAACAACTAACTTTTCGGAAGGAATCATACCGATCCCCTATGAAGTTTTGGATAAAATCGAATCAATCGGTGAAAATGAATTAAAATTGCTTCTTTACATATGCCGTGAGGGTGGAAAACCCTTGTCGGACTTCAAAACGGAAACTGCTGCCACTGTACTCGGATTTTCCAAAAACGAGGTTGAAAGTGCACTTTCATTTTTAAGAGGCGCAGGCTTTATTAAAGCCTCAGGAAAAGGGTCTCCATCAAAGCTCGTTCAGCAAAAGGAAGAAAAGTCAGATAAGCCAAAAGTCACCATTGTATCAAACTCCCCTCCTCA
Source organism: Eubacteriales bacterium (assembly GCA_045629725.1). Classification (GTDB taxonomy): domain Bacteria; phylum Bacillota; class Clostridia; order Oscillospirales; family CAG-272; genus SIG714. The sequence goes on from JAZQRT010000015.1 coordinate 71,816, forward strand.
ATATTCAGGCCCCGAGCTTGACAGACTCATTCATGAAAAAAAGGCACTTGACAATCTTCGCAAGGAATGTGAAAGCGAAGCTCTCTTTGGCAAGCCCTTACGTCCGGCAGATCTGAACATGCTTGTAAACATGTACGATTATTTGGGCTTTGATGAGGCATATATATTACAGATACTGTCCATGTCCAAGGACAAGAGCCAGCCCATGAAATATGCCTATTCAATCGCAGTGTCAAACTTTGAAAAGAATATAGTCACCTACGAGGGACTTCTTGAAGAGCTCAAGAGAATAGATGAAAGAAACAGCTTTGAAACAAAGATGAAAAAGCTGTTCGGAATCGAAAAACGGGCACTTACAACAAAAGAAAAGAATTTCTTTGAACTTTGGCAGGGATATGACTATGATCTTGTGACCTATGCCTATGAGCTTACCGTTGATTCAACGGGCAAAGCATCCATGCCATATATGAACAAAATACTCACAAGCTTTGCGGAACAGGGAATAAAATCTGCAGAAGCGGCAAAGGAACGCACCGCTAAACACAAGACAGATAAAATGAAGCAGCCCTCCGAGAGCGGATTTGACGAGGATGAATTCTTCAGAATCGCTCTTGAAAACACACAAAAAAAATACAAGACCCCCACAGAATGATCCGTAACTCTCACGGGGATCAAGAAAGGTAGACTAATATGAAATCAGTTCCCGGCGTTTGGGAAAAACTCAAGCGCGAATATGAAACAAGAAGACAAAACGCCCTCGAAAAGGCAGAAATGCGTCAAAAAAAGCTTCACGCCGAAATTCCTGAAATAAAACGAATCGACGAACGCCTCTCAAATACAGGTCTTCTGATTATGGATGAAATAATGAAGGGCAAGAACGGATTGGAAGCTCGTTTGAAGGTGCTTGAAGATGAAAACAACGCACTTATTAAAAAAAGAGCTGCACTTCTCGCCATCGCAGGACTTCCCGAAAATTATACCGACCCTCAATTTAAATGTCCTGTTTGTGAGGATCGCGGTTATAAAAACTCTAAAATGTGCGATTGCATGAAAACGGAATACGCGATAGAAGCACTTTCTGCATCAGGACTTGGAACACTTGCAAAAAAGCAAAGCTTTGATAGTTATAGAGTGGAAATATTTGCTCCCGAGTTCCGCGAAAATGCAAAAAATGCTCTTGAAACATGCCGTTGCTACGCAGAGAACTTCAAGGACTCGGGAAATGACAATTTGCTTTTGGCAGGTACTACGGGACTTGGAAAAACTCACCTTTCAACAGCCATTGCTAAAAGAGTAATTGAAAAAGGATACTACGTTGTATACGTCAGTGTACAGACCATGATATCGGATTTTTCAAGCCTCAGATTCGGGGAAGGCGCAGAGGATGAAAATGCAAAAACAGCAAAATATTTTGACGCCGATCTTCTCATTATTGACGACCTTGGAACAGAAATTCCTTCGAACTATGCCCTTTCCGTAATATACAATGTTATCAATACCCGTATCTGCCGAGATAAGGCAATGATCGTCAGCACAAACTTCACCTCCTCCGAGTTAAAGGAAGTTTACTCAGACCGTATCACAAGCCGGCTTTTTGGCAATTTCTCGCCCCTTCGTTTTTTGGGCAAGGATAATAGAATGACTATTAAAAAATTAAACTTGGACGAATAATTCTATTCTTTGAGTCGTAAAAATCATTTTTGGCATTTTTGTGCTTATGATTTTTACGACCTGTTTTTTGGCATTTTTTTAAATGAAAATTAAAGTATTTCACATACCAAGTTGACAAAAATAATAATATATGTTATAATAATTTATTGATTTAGGTAAAAATTGGGTATATATAATGAAGAAAAACACTATAGAGGAAATCTTTGGTAACGTTGGAAATTTAGTTCCTCCAAAGATCGCCTACAACGAAAAAAGGATAAAAGCAAACAATCAAAAAGCCTCTGAAAAGCTCAAAGCTCACGAGCTTGGAGAGCTGCTTGGTATGTATAAATTTGACAAGGGTCTGATCAGAGGACTCGAAATGAGAGCTTGGGGCGCCTCATTTAATTTCTACGATGGCTTTATCGAATATGCTGTCAATTACTTTAATGAAGATATAGAATATGCAGAATACGTTTCTTTCTTCTCGTTTACTCCCCAGTATTCACAAATGAACATCCGTCAGCTCAATTATTACCTCCATTGGAGATACAAATTCAGAAACGGAGAATGCATCAAGGCAGATTTCAGTTACATCTTGCTCTTTATTTACGAGGTCATAAATATTCCCGAAAGCATACTCCCACCAAAAAAAGGAATTCGATATCTGGGCTATTTGTGGATGAAATACCGCAGACAATATCCTCAGCTTGATAAATATCTCAGCGAATGGATCGTTGACTACTGTCTTGTACACGAAATAGATTGTCCCACAAAATATATTACCGGATTTTTTAGTGAAGTTCTTAAAAACACTACCCTTCCCGAATTTTACCTGAATAATTTTGACATGCAAAATGCCAGAGCAGAGCTTATAAAAACTTGCTCTGACTATGATTTCAACACGTCAAAGCATGTAAGCGATGAAAACCGTGATCTTATCTCACATCACATAAACGGAGCTCTGAAAAGCGGTTTTTTGCTTGAGCATTATAAAGGCGAACCCGCTCTCATCACTATCATAAGAGACAGTTACATCGGCGCATTGTGCCTTTATGAAAACAAAAGAAGAATGACTCTTACCTACTACAAAATAGAGCGGGACGAAATTGATGCGGTAACAGCTACAGAAGCTATAAGATATGCTGAAAATCTTGTAAAATCGGGATTGGGATTACGCTCCCGTTCCAAAAATTCGGTCACAAATCTCACGCCCAGCATAAAAAAACGCATTGACAATTATTTTATAGAGGAGATCTCAAGCTTCAAAAATCCTTCGGGAGCATTAATGGATGTAAACGAAAAGCGATACGAACCCGAAACACAAGGCTTTTCCGAAGAAGAAGCGCAAAAGATCGAGCTTGAATCCCGCGAGGTTGCAGAGCTTATTGAAGGAAATTCCATCAATGAAGATATTCCCGAGGAAAACACGACCGCTTTACCCGAAAAGGAATTTGAAAAAACGCAGTCCGTTGCCGATGATCCTTCAATTCCGCAAATGGATGAAAGTCAGCAAATCGCTCTTGGGTTTATTTTTGAAAAAGATTACAGTAAATTCACCTCATATTGCCAATCAAAGGGTATATTGCCCGAGGCAATGATAGAAGAAATAAATTATTTTGCATTTCTCAACATTGAAGACATCGTTCTTGAAAGCGATGGAGAGGAATATCGGGTGATAGAAGATTATGAGGAGGAGGTAAAAACATGGCTGAAGAAATAAAAATTCCTAAAAGACTTCTCGGACTTATACTTTCATCCGTCAGTGCGGGAGTTGTACCAAGAGTCGGTGCTTCATACATCGCCATTGGCAGAACCGAAGAAATAGCCTCCCTTGTCAAGGATCTTGATTTTGTTAAGGATGACGGCGGATGTATGCGCTTCGTGATTGGAAAATACGGAAGCGGAAAAAGCTTTTTGCTGACTCTACTGCGCGGGTACGCCCTTGAACAAGGCTTTGTATGTGCCGACGTTGACCTTTCTCCCGAACGTAAGCTTTGCGGCTCCGGTGGTGCGGGACTTGCAACCTACAGAGAGCTTATCAGGAACATTTCAATAAAAACCTCACCCGAGGGCGGAGCGCTCGGTCAGGTAATATCAAAATGGCTTTCTTCAATTTCCATGGAACTTGCCGCAAAGGGACTTGAGCCCGGAAGCGCAGCCTTTGAAGTTGCTGTGAGAAACGAAGTGTTTTCATTCTGCCGCGATCTTGAAGGTCACGTTGGCGGTTTTGATTTTGCTTTGGTGCTATCCGGATATTATTCGGCAACAGTCAGCGGGGACGAAGATAAAAAGAGCGCATGCATGAGATGGCTGCGAGGTGAATATACCACAAAAACACAGGCGAAAAGTGCTCTTCGCGTATCGGATATAATCGATGACGAAAATTGGTACGATTATATCAAGCTTTGGTGCGCCTTTTTTAAGAAGATCGGCTACAGCGGATTTTGCGTATTTATCGGCGAATGCGTAAACCTTTATAAAATATCCAATCGCATATCAAGGGAAAAGAATTATGAAAAGCTGCTTTCCATGTTCAACGATTCCCTTGGCGGCAGAGCACCGGGACTTGCAATATTCATGGGTGGAACACCTCAATTTCTCGAGGATCCAAGGAGAGGTGTTTACAGCTATGAGGCGCTCCGCTCCCGTCTCAATGACCGTGGATATGCCGTAAAATCCGAGCTAAAAAACTACATGGGACCCATAATCAGACTCAGAAGAATGTCGGATAACGAGCTTTTAGCACTTGTCAAACGAATAACGATCCTTCATTCGCAATACCATAAAGCCGAAGAAAGAATCACCTCCGAGGAAATGCTGAGATTTGTAAAGATATGCTCGGACAGAGCCGGTGCAGACACACTTATTACTCCCCGTGAGATCATCAGAGAATATATTTCCCTCCTTGATCTCATGCTTCAAAACCCCGAGACCTCTTTCAACGAGATAATAGGCGACTCGGGTGAAAAAGTTAAGCTCGGAACACTTGAGGAAAAGGGCGGAGACGTTGAGTTTGAAGATTTCGACGATCTATAATTTTTTAACGTTTCATAAACACGCTTTTTATGTAATATAAAGCGTAATTTTCATGAAAATTAATTGACAAATCAATGGTGATTGTAATATAATTACCTTGTTATATAATGTGTATTTAACTTGAAAGGAATATAAAAACATGGAATGGACAGGCGTTAATGATTTAAGAGAGAAATACCTCTCTTTCTTTGAAAGCAAGGAGCATCTGCGCCACAAAAGCTTTTCTCTCGTTCCCTCGGGAGATAAGTCTTTGCTCCTTATAAATGCAGGAATGGCTCCCCTCAAAAAATACTTCACAGGAGAGCTTGAGCCTCCCCGCCGCAGAATGGCTACATGCCAGAAATGTATCAGAACTCCCGATATCGACAGAGTTGGTATCACAGCCCGCCACGGAACGTTTTTTGAAATGCTGGGCAACTTCTCCTTTGGAGATTATTTTAAAAACGAAGCAATCGAATGGGCTTGGGAATTCATCACAGAGGTTATTAAGCTTCCCAAGGAAAAGCTTTGGGTTACTATTTACCTTGATGACGATGAGGCATACGATATCTGGGCAAACAAGATAGGTGTTGACCCTGAAAAGATCGTAAGACTCGGTAAAGCAGACAATTTCTGGGAGCACGGCTCCGGCCCCTGCGGACCTTGCTCTGAGATCCACTTTGACAGAGGTGAAAAGTTCGGTTGCGGCAAGCCCGACTGTAAGCCCGGTTGTGACTGCGACAGATTTATGGAATTCTGGAATCTCGTTTTCACTCAGTTTGATTCAGACGGCAAGGGTACTTATACCCGCCTTGCTAACCCCAATATTGACACAGGTATGGGTCTTGAAAGACTTGCTTGTATCATGCAGGGCGTAAATAACCTTTTTGAGGTTGATACTGTACGCAATATCATGGCGTCCATCAGCGAAAAAGCAGGCGTTACCTACGGTGAAGGCGAAAAATCCGATATATCTCTCAGAGTTATCACCGACCACATCCGTTCAACCACATTCATGGTATGCGATGGAGTTGTACCCTCCAACGAAGGCAGAGGCTACGTTCTCAGAAGACTTCTCAGACGCGCGGCTCGTCACGGAAAGATGCTCGGAATTAAGGGCACGTTCCTCAGCGATATCGTTGACGTAGTTGCAAGAGAGAACCTCACAGAATATCCCGAGCTTACAGAAAAGCTCGATTACATTAAGAAGGTCGTAAGAATTGAAGAAGAACGATTTGCAACCACCATTGATGCAGGTCTTGCGATCCTTTCCGGAATTTGTGAAAAGTGCCGCGAGGAAGGAAAGACTGTAATCGATGGAGCGGACATCT
>JAZQRT010000016.1:0-18949 GCA_045629725.1 Eubacteriales bacterium
ACTGCGGCTACATGGCTCGTGTTTCCGTTGTACTTGACCCCATTTTCAAGAAGGTTGGACTTTCGGGAAAATCCGTTATCCCCTTTGTAATCGGAACGGGATGCGCCATCCCCGGTGTTATGGCTTGCCGTACCATCAGAAATGAGCGTGAAAGACGGGCAACTGCAATGCTTGCTCCTTTTATGCCCTGCGGAGCAAAGCTTCCCGTTATCAGCCTTTTTGCAGGAGCATTTTTTAAAAATGCTTCTTGGGTGGGTACTCTTATGTACTTTGCGGGTATTATTATAATCCTTATCGGTGCTCTTGTTATAAAAAAGATAACGGGAGTGAAGAAAAAGTCCTTCTTTATTATCGAGCTTCCCGAATATAAATTTCCCTCACTTTGGGGTGCTTGTAAATCCATGCTCAGCCGCGGTTGGGCGTATATAGTAAAGGCGGGAACGATAATCCTCCTTTGCAACACGGTTGTTTACGTTATGCAGTCCTTCGATTGGAGCTTCCGGCTTGTTGAGGAAGGCGCGGAAAGCACGTCCATCCTTGCATCTATTGCAGGACCTATTGCAGTTATTCTAATTCCCATTGGTGTCGGAGCATGGCAGATGGCGGCAGCGGCGATCACAGGCTTTATTGCTAAGGAAAATGTTGTTGGTACTCTTGCAGTTTGCTACGGAATCTCCAATCTTATTGATACAGATGCCCTTGAGATGGTTGAGGGCGCGGGTGCAGGTGTTGCTGAAGCTTTTGGCATTTCAGCGGTCGCGGCTCTTGCGTACCTTATGTTCAATCTCTTTACACCTCCTTGCTTTGCGGCTATCGGTGCTATGAACTCTGAAATGAAGAGCGCTAAGTGGCTTTGGAGCGGTATTGCTCTCCAGATATGCGTTGGTTACTCCATCGCCTACCTTGTTTATACTGTGGGAACACTTATCACTGATCCCGCTTCTCTTGCGGTTGTTCCTGCGATCTGCGGCGGTGCTGTTGTTTTTGCCATGATCGGCGCGGTAATATACCTGTGTATAAGAGCCGATAAAAAGCTTAAGGCGGCTAAGTAATAAATATAAAATAAATAGGAAGAAAATATGGAACCAATTATCGCGAATATAATTCTTTCAGTGATTATTATTGCCATTATTGCCTTGATAGTTCTGTATCTTATTAAGGCAAAACGCCGCGGAGATAAATGTATAGGTTGTCCCTATTCCAAGCAGTGCGACGGAAGCTGCGGTGGCAAAAGGGTTGAAAAAAAGTAAAAATAAAAACTCGGAGGTGCAAAATTTTGCATCTCCTTTTTTAATATATAGAAAATAACTCTATTTTGGAATAAAATATATTTCAAAACGCGCAACTTGTGTGGAGTACAGCTTTTCCCTGCGGTCATGGACCGCTTTTTTATTTTTGAGGCAGGTTAATTGGCAGACGTTTTCATGTTGTCAAAGTGCCCAAAAACGGAGGGCCTTTTTAGTGATAAATGTTAATTGAAAAAGAATTAGTTTTATGATAGAATGTATATTAGAAGACTTTGAATACAGAAAGGAAATGCAATTATGAAGAAATTTACTGCATTACTTCTGGCGCTTTTGATGATGGCATCAACAGCGTCATCACTCATAGGACTTACGATTTTTGCCGAAGATGTGAACGTTGCTCTGAACAAGCCTGTATCGGGCCCGGGAAGCGGCGCGGATACCGTTACTGACGGCAACAGAACAACAAGTGTTTTCTGGGACGGCGGAGTTTCCCCCGCAGAGGTCCTTATTGACCTTGGCGCTTACTATGACATTACAAAGGCAAATGTTGTTACCTATTACGGCGACGGCAGATACTATCACTTTACAGTGGAGGCGAGTGCTGACGGTATAAACTTTACTGTTGTTGGTGAAAAATCCGATAACACCATTGCAAGTGAAGCGGGTACTGATTTTACCTTTGAAACAACTGCAAGATACGTAAAGGTAAAGCTTACAAAGAACTCCGCTAACCCCTCTGTTCATCTTACCGAGGTTGAGGTTTACGGTGTTGAAAATCCCGATTTTGAGCCTCCCGTTGTTGATGCGGTTGACCCCAACGATCCCGACAATATTGCATATTACAAGCCTACACGCTCTAACTCAACGGGTGGAATCACAGGCGCTGCCAACGATGGTAACGTAAGTACCGTATGGCAGGGAATTGACTATCCCAAATACGTTGACGTTGACCTTCTTCAGAATTACGATATTTCAAAGATCATTGTTTTCTTTCCCACAACGTCGATGTATCGCTATGACATTTACGGAAGTAATGACGGTGTGAATTATGATAAGATCGCGGCATCCGAAAAGCTTGAAAAATGTCCTAAGGATGGATTTGTTTTCGAGTTTGAGAAGACTATCGATTACCGTATAATCCGAGTAAACGTAACTTATAATAATGCAGGACAGGGCAAACGCGCTGAGATCGCGGATATAAAGATCTACGGTACGCCCAACGATACACAGGTAACGCCCACCCGTGAAAAGCTGGAGCTTACCTCCTACGAGCAGTGGCTTAAGGACAATCACGGTGTTGACCTTGAAGCTCTCAAGGACGAAAACGGAAGATACGATATTGACGCTACATACACCGAAAAGGATACCGTAAACGAGCTTAACGGCATCGTAACAAGACTTCTCGGTGAAAAATACGTTTCTTGGTTTGAGTTTGAAGTTGAGCCCAACAATCCCGAAGGAACGGACAACGATTATTATAAGATCGAGGACAAGGACGGCAAGATCAAGATCACAGGTACGGACGGTACTTGTATTGCCGCAGGTCTTAACTGGTATCTTAAGTATTACTGCAAGGTACATATAGCTCAGCAGACCTCCTACGTAAAGATGCCCGAAAAGGCTCCCGCAGTTGGCGAAGCTGTGTTTATGGACACAGAGCTTAAGGTAAGATATGCTTACAACTATTGTACTCTTTCTTATTCCATGGCGTTCTTCGGCTATGACGATTGGCGCCGTGAGCTTGACTGGCTCATGCTCAATGGAATTAACCTCGTGCTTGATATCACAGCAACCGAGGCGCTTTGGGTGCATTACCTCCAGCAGCTTGATTACACTGTGGATCAGGCAAAGGATTACGTTTGCGGCTATGCTTACAAGGCATGGTGGCTCATGGGTAACCTTGAGAACTACGGCGGAAGCGTTTCCGATCAGTGGGTAATTGATACTCTTGAAATGGCAAGAGTGAACCAGCGTTCACTTACGGTTATGGGCGCGGAGCCTGCTCTCCAGACCTTTGTTGGCGCGATGCCATCAACCTTTGGAACTCTTGCGAAGAAGCACCTTATGGATAAGGGCTATCAGGACGTTTCCAAATACCTTGCGCCTCAGGGCGGATGGTCCGGTCTTACACGTCCCAACGTACTTCGTACAGACTATGACGGATACGATTACCTTGCAAAGCTTTTCTACGATTCACAGGACTACGTTTACGGTCAGGTAACTGACTATTACTGCGGTGACGTTTGCCACGAGGGTGGTAAGATCCCCGCAGGACTCCAGAAGGAAGATATGGCTTCCAAGATCCTTGAGGAATGTATGAAGGCGGACAAGGATGCGGTTTGGATGCTTCAGGTTTGGTGGGATAACCCCATGAAGGGCGTGCTCGACGGATTTGGCGAGTACCGTACCACAAACGTTATCCTTATTGACCTTGCTGCAGCAAATTCACCTAAATATAAGGACACAACAACTTGGGGATCTGCAGAATACGGCGGAACTCCTTGGATATTCTCAACTCTTGATAACTACGGCGGACGTGCAGGTATGCACGGAAAGCTTACCAATATGTGCAAGCTTATTGAGACCGCAAAGAATACCTCCGAATATATCGCAGGTATCGGTATGACTCCCGAGGGAACTCTCCAGAACCCTGTAATGTACGATCTTTTCTGGGAAATGACATGGCGTGACGAAGCTCCAAACGTAAATTCCTGGATCCTTGATTATGCTGAGCGCAGATATGGCGAATCCTCTGCAGGTACTGAGGGCGCGTGGGCATACCTCCTTCTCTCTGTATATAAAGAGGGAAGCGTTGACGGAACAAGCGTAAACTACTGCTTCACAAGTCTTCCCAAGTTTGATTATACGGGCGGATACTACGTACAGGCATACGCAAATACAACTCTTTATAATGCTATAAATTCCATGATGAAGGACTTTGACAAGTTCTCCGACAACGAGTGCTACGTTTACGACCTTGTTGATATGATGAGAACCTATCTTTCAAACGTTGAGCAGGATTATCTTACAACAATGAAGTCCGATGCAGGTAAGGCAAAGGAAGAAGCATCCAGAGTGCGTTACTTTGCAGTAAAGGAAAAATTCATGGATGCGATGCTTCTTGTGGATGAGCTTTCATCCTACATCAAGGACGAGCTCCTCGGCACTTGGATCGGCAGAGTTGACGTTTGGGTAGAGGATGAAAGAACAGGAAAGTATGATGATTATACCATCGATACGATGAAGTTCAATGCAAAATGTCTTATTTCTGCATGGTGTTCATATTCTCTTATCGACTATGCGAACCGTCAGTACAGCGGACTTATCGAGGATTATTACTATCCCTCTTGGGAATACTTCTTCGGCGGAGTTGACAAGAAGATCGAGCGTGAGCAGAATGCGGGCACAATGGCGCTTTCCGGCGCAAATCATTATTCCTTCGCTTGGGAGTTTATCACAAACGGCAAGGATTATTCAACTGAAGTAAGTGATGCAAACGGTAACGAGACTTCAAGAGGACTTAAGGCTATCTTTAATAAGATCGCGGCAAACCACAAGCACAAGAATTATAATGCCCTTGCCGCTTTCACTTCTCCCGAAGAATCAAGCGTTACCATCAAGGCAGGACTCCTTTCAGGGCTTCCCGAGGGAGCAACCCTTGCAAGACTTTCTGAGGTTCTTTCATATCCCGAAGGATATAAGGTAAGTGCGGTTGACAAGGACGGAAAGGTTGTTGCTGATAATGCGGCTATCGGCGTAGGCTCTGTTATCTATCTTGCGGATAATTCCGGCAAGAACGTGGATACTGTTATCGTTGAGTCCCTTGGCGCTCCGATCGCCGACTCCACTCTCGAGCCCACACCCTCTGTAACCCCAGATGCTACACCCGACGTTACACCCGACGTTACACCAGAGACAAGTACAACTGTTCCCGAAACCACCCCCGACAACACTCCCGATAATAATACTGTAATTATTATCGTTGTAGTTGCGGTAGTTATCGCAGCTGTTGCGGCAGGCGCAGTATTGCTTTTCAAAAAGAAAAAGTAATTAAAGCTCAAAAAACAAATGAAAAACGTTCCAATTCAAGTTGGGACTTATAAGGTTTTCCGATTCTCCCATGGGAAAAGGTAAAACAAAAAACGGGTGATTCGTGAATTGCCCTATAAAAAAATCGGCAGAGGGATTGTTTCCTCTGCCGATTTGTGTTATAAGAGAGTACATTGTAGAGTGGGGGCTTGGTTCCGCCGCTTTTTAATTTATAGGGAATTGCTCTGATTGAAAAATGATCTTGAATGGGCACACGAGTCCGAAAGACTTTTAGGTATTTCCCAAAACTTCCCCCAAAGCCCAAGGGCTTTGAGGGAAGAAAAAGGACTAAGTGGAAGGACTATAGAAATCAGTTAGCAACCGCATCCGCAACCGCAGGATCCGTGCATTGAGTTCTGGTTGCAGCAGCAGAAAAGGATAATGAGAGCTATAATGATAACCCACGCGGTGCTGTCATCAAAAAGATTGCAAAGACAATTCATGTTGTAGTCTCCTTTCAATAGCTTAAAGGCTTTCGCCTTTGGTAATATTGTATGCATGGTTTTAAATCTTGTGATAGAGTTTATATGCGTCGGCGGAGCGCTTTATTAAAAATACCGTGTTACGTTCTTAATTTATTAAAAAACTACAAAAACCCCTTGATTATTTCTTGCATTGAGTATATAATATTATATATAGGTATATTTTTTTGGAGAACATTATGCAGGAAAGAACGATCGCGGCAATATCTACCCCCTTTGGACGTGGAGGTATCGCCGTTATAAGAATATCGGGAGAGGATGCCATTGGAACGGCAGGAAAGGTCTTTCACCCCGTTTCGGGAAAGACTCTTGAGGATATTCCCTCCGGGAATGCCGTCTACGGTAAGATCATATCCGGGGACAGAGTTATAGATGACGGAATGGCATTGGTGCTCCGTGCCCCAAGGTCCTTTACAGGTGAGGACACTGTGGAAATATCCTGTCATGGCGGTATACTTATTACACAAAAGGTACTTGAAGCGGTGCTTGCCGCAGGTGCTCAGATGGCACAAGCAGGAGAATTCACCAAAAGGGCGTTTATGTCCGGAAAGATAAAGCTTACCGAGGCTGAGGCGGTGATCGCCACCATAAACGCTGAGAGTGATGAACAGTTGAAGCTTGCAAGATCCCATATGGAGGGAGGACTTTCACGAGAGATCTCGGATATTTCCGATGAGCTTGTGAGAATACTTTCAAGGTGTTACGTGCTTTGTGATTACCCCGACGAGGATCTTTCCGAGGTATCCACCGAGGAGGTGGAGGAGATACTTTTAAAGGTAAGCCGAAGACTTGAAAGGCTTATAAACGGTTACAAGGTCGGTCATGCAGTTGCAGAGGGAATAAAAGCAGCCATTGTTGGACGTCCAAACGTTGGAAAATCCTCTTTTTTGAATGGGCTTTTGGGTTATCAAAGGGCAATCGTTACAGATATACCCGGAACCACCAGGGATACGGTGGAGGAAAGGCTTTACGTTGGCAGAGTACTTTTGAAGCTTTGTGATACTGCGGGTATCAGAAGCACAGAGGGTATTGACGAGGTAGAGAAGATCGGAATCAAGAGAAGTCTTGAAAAGCTTGAGTCCTCTGAACTTGTTTTTGCAGTTTTTGACGTATCGGAAGAACCGAGCTCCGAGGATATTGAATTGCTTGAGCGTCTTGAAGAATATGACGGTGTAAGGATCGCGGTTCTCAACAAGTGTGATAAACAGATCAATTCTGCCCTTGAGGAGCTTATAAAAAATAAAAAGTTTGATAAAATAATGTATATAAGTGCGAAAAACGATCAAGGCTTAGATGGATTTGAGGGGCTTATAGAGGAATTGTATTTTGATGGTCAGATAGATTATGATAAAACTCCCATCCTTTCCCTTGCACGTCAAAAGGCTTCTGCTCAAAAGGCGAAGGAGGGTGTGGACAGAGCACTCGATGCTATCAGAATGTCACTTCCTGCGGATATTGCAGGACTCGACGTGGAAAGCGCAATATCCTGCCTTGAGGAAATTGACGGAAGAAGGACCTCGGAGCTTATCGTATCTTCAATTTTTTCAAAGTTCTGTGTAGGAAAATAACATTTTCCCAAAAATACCCCTGTCGAAAACCTCGCACATGTCAATAAATAAAGGATTGAGGCACAAATAAACCCCGTTTATTGTAGAGCGGAGGTTTATCTCCCGCCGCATTGTTGAATGATAGAGTTATTACGGCGGCAGCAAGCCACCGCTATACAACAAAATGAGCGTGACGTTTCATCCTTATAATAAAATATAAAAATTCATTTGTTAAAGTTCTTTGATTCAAGCTTTCGTATAAGAAAGATTGGAAAAGGGAGACTTTTTGAAAAAAAGCCCCCCGAAATTGATTATTTGCTTTTTTTAGAGTTCTTAGGTGTCATAAGAACGATGAGAAGGATGATTGCGGCGGCGATGGTCATAACGATCACGATTCCCCAAAATACCGTTGAGGCGGCAACCTCGTCGGAACGGGAGGCGTTGTCAGAGGAACGGAGCATGTCACCTCTGTTGTTATCACGGGGAAGCACGTTGTCATTTATACTGTTGTTGTTACCGCCCACAAGGCTTGATGTGAGAAGTGCGCGGTGGTGTCGGGCAAGCTCCTCAGCTTCATCCTCGTCACCGATTATTCCTGCGCGGTCGCCCACTGAGCCGTCACGTACAACTCCGTCGCGGTATTTGAAATAAATGGGGCGTGTGGAGATGCTATCTGCAAAAGCGCTTGCGGAAAACAGCGCGAAACAGAGTATTAATAAAAAGGATATGGAGATCCTTTTGAATTTGGAATTTTTTATCATATAAGAATATCCTTTCTTTGAAATATTCCACTTTTATTGTGCTCTGATGTTTATAAAATATGTAAAAAAAAAAATGTAAAAACAGGAAATAAAAATGGAAGTTAAAAGATTTTCAAAAAACGATTCGGGATTTATATGCGCTAACTGCGGTAAAGAGGTGCTTCCCATGGAAAGTTCATCGCGGAATCACTGTCCTTTTTGCCTTTGTTCCCTCCACGTGGATGAAAACCCCGGCGACCGTGCGAACGAATGCCGCGGTGTTATGGATGCGGTGAAGGTGGTCACTGATCCCAAAAAGGGATATATAATCCTGCACAAATGCAGAAAATGCGGGGAGATAAAGCGTAACCGTGCGGCATACGGCATAAAGACTCAGCCCGATGATATAAAGAAGCTTATCGCGTTGACTGCGGCAGAGATTTAACGTAAAATTTATAATAATATTTACAATAAAATACAAAATAGCAAAAACAGGAGTAATTTAATGGCAGATATCAAAGAAAAGGGCGGGATCTCCGTTGCGACGGAGCATATTTTTCCCGTAATTAAAAAGTGGCTCTATTCTGAAAAGGAGATATTTCTTCGCGAGATCGTTTCCAATGCTTGTGACGCCATCACAAAACTGAAAAGACTTGAGGCTCTTGCAAAATACGAGTCTCAGGCAGAGGAATACAGAGTAGAGGTAAAATACAACAAGGAAGAAAAAACTCTGACGGTTTCCGACAATGGTATTGGAATGAATGCAGAGGAAGTGAAAAAGTATATATGTAATATAGCTCTTTCCGGAGCTCTTGAGTTCATCCAAAAGTATGAGGAAGAAAAGTCGGACAGCGGTATTATCGGTCACTTCGGTCTTGGTTTTTATTCGTCCTTCATGGTAAGCTCCACCGTTGATGTGGTGACAAAGTCCATAGACGGCTCTGAAACTGTAAAGCTTGTTTGTACCGAGGACGGAGAGTATACTCTTTCGGCGGCAGATCATGAAAGAGCTACCCACGGAACTGACGTTGTGATGCACATAAATTCCGAGGGTGAGGAGTATCTTGATAAATATAAGCTTACGGATGTGATGGATAAATACTGTGCCTTCATGCCCATTCCGATCTACCTTAAGGATGAAAACGAGGAAATCAAGGAAGGTGAGGAAAAAGCCGAGGAGCCTGTAAACGACGTGTCGCCTCTTTGGCTGAAGAACGCCTCGGAGTGTACGGATGAGGAATACAAGAGCTTTTATTCAAAGGTGTTCCGTGATTTTAAGGAACCCCTGTTCCAGATACATATAAACGCGGATTATCCTCTCAATTTCAAGGGAATTTTGTATTTCCCCAGAATTCAGAGTGAATATGAGTCCCTTGAAGGGCAGGTCAAGCTTTATTACAATCAGGTTTTCGTTGCGGATAATATCAAGGAGGTCATTCCCGAGTATCTTCTCATGCTCCGCGGTGTGCTTGATTGCCCCGAGCTTCCCCTCAACGTCAGCCGAAGCTACCTGCAGAACAGCGGTTACGTTTCCAAGATATCCGCTCATATCGTGAAGAAGACTGCGGACAAGCTTTGCGGTATCTTTAATACCGACAGAGAAAAGTTTGAAGGCTTCTGGAAGGATATCAAAATTTTCTGCGAATACGGAAGCCTTAAGGACCATAAGTTCTTTGACAGGATTAAAAACATCGTTCTTCTTGAAAAGACCGATGGAAAATATATTACCGCAGATGAATATATCGAGAATGCCAAGGATAAGTATGAGGGTAAGATCTATTATGCAACGGACAAGGTAACTCAAGCGCAATATATATCCCTTTTTGAGTCACAGGGTATTGAGGTAGTGGTTCTTGACAAGGTGATCGATACACAATTCATCACTCTCATTGAGCAGGAAAAGAACGTGAAATTCCTCAGAATCGATGCGGACGTTGCAGAAGCTTTGAAGAACGAAAACTGTGAGTGCCCCGAGGACGAGTCCATCGCGGCACTTTTCAAAGAGGTATCCGGAAACAACGAGCTTAAGGTAAGCTTTGAGTCCTTGAAGGACAAAACTGTACCTGCTATACTGAATATTACCGAGCAGTCCCGCAGAATGGCAGAGATGATGAAGATGTACGGTATGCCCGAGGGTTCTTATAAAGAGGAAATGAGCCTTGTTGTAAACACATCCTCGGAAATAATCGAAAAAATCAAAAACAGTGAAAACGAAGAAGCAAAGCGCGCGGCGGCAGAGCAGATATATACTCTTTCGCTTCTGTCACAGCGTCAGCTCACACCTGAGGAGATGAAGAAGTTTATATCCTCAAGTCTTTCTATGATCGGTACAACACTTTAAAATATCAGTCTAAAGAATGAGGGGGAAGTGATTTGGCGGAAAATTATATAGACGAATCTGCAAAGCCCCTTCAAGCGCTTGATAAATGCCGCGAACGGGCAAACAAGCTGGAGATCATAAAAAAGAGATATCTTTATGAAATAGCGGAGCTTATTTGTGACGGTATGGATTATTCTACCGATATGGCAGAGGATCTCCGACGGGCTTACAAGGATTTGATCTTTTCGGCGCAGCCGGCTGTTTCTGATGAGGAAAGGGCAAAGATCGCCTATTTCATATCCGATATACTGAGATCTGAAATAGACAAGGAGGGCTTGGATTTTTTTGGGATCGTAAGATCATCAAAGCCCACTACTGTGAGTTATGCAAAAAACGCCTATTCGGATATAGCCTACAGAATTTTTGATCTTCAGCTTGGCGGAATATACTCCGAATATTCTGACGGCTTTGCGGCGGCTGCACAGTCTGTGTATTATGAAAATTCCTCGGCGTGTATACTTCCGATATCCGCGGATGACGGTTCAACCATGCTTGGAATTGCAAGATTCGTTGAAAAATACGATCTTAAAAAGGTTGCGGTTGCGGGAATTAACACCGGAGGTGTTCAAAACACAAGATTTGCCCTGTTTACTCATGGGATATGGTGCGGGAATTTAGCGGATACGATAGAATTTACCGTGAAATCCGATGATCCCTTCAGCGTGGGGAGAATAATGGCGGCTGCTCGCCTTTGGGGCTTTGAAAAAATATCCCACAATGAAAGAGTGTCTTCGGACAACGGAGAGAAATATGACGTTTTTACTATGAAATGGTCAAGTGAGGACTCTCTTAACGCATTATTAGTGTATCTGACCCTTGAATTTGAGAGATTTAATTTGATGGGCCTTTATAAAGAATTTGAAGAAAATTAATGGAGAAAAACAAATGGAAAAGAAGTATATGTATAAAACAAAGGGTACATGCTCAAGCGAGATATGTATCGTTATGGACGGCGAAACGATAAAGAGAGTCGATTTTTACGGCGGCTGCTCCGGCAACACACAGGGAGTTGCAAGACTCAGCGAGGGAAAAAATGCCGATGAAGTGATCGAGGTCCTTTCGGGAATCAGATGCGGTTTTAAAAAGACTTCCTGTCCTGATCAGCTTGCCACTGCTCTCAAAATGATAAAAGACCTTCCCGAGGAAGAAAAGGAAGAAAATATCAAGCAGCTTAATTTTTAAAAAATAATATATATAAATGGAGGATGTTGTTATGACAGAATTTATGAGCGAGTACACCCGTTGGCTGAATTTTGCCGACAGCGAGACAAAAAAGGAGCTTGAGGGTATCAAGGATAACGAACAGGAGATCCAGTATCGTTTTTCCTCTAACCTTTCCTTCGGAACCGCAGGACTTCGTGGAATAATGATGGCAGGAAGAAACGCGATGAACGTTTACACAGTTGCGCAGGCAACTAAGGGACTTGCTGATCTTATCAATGCAGAGGGCGGCGCCGAGCGTGGAGTATGTATCGGATACGATAGCCGTAACAACTCCGAGCTTTTTGCCAAGATATCCGCGGGCGTACTTGCAGAAAATGGCATTAAGGTTTATATTTATGACGAGCTTCGTCCCACACCCATGATTTCTTTCGGACTTCGTTATCTTAACTGTATCGCGGGAATCAATATTACTGCGTCCCACAACCCCAAGGAATACAACGGATATAAGGTATACTGGGAAGACGGCGCACAGATCTCTCCCGAGCAGGCAAAGACCGTTTCCGAGAGTATTCAGAGAACCGATATCTTCTCTGTAACCTGCATGGATTTTGACGAGGGCGTGAAGAGCGGTAAGATCGAAGTTCTTTCCCGCGACGTTGACGAGGAATACCTCAAAAACGTAATGGCTCAGGCAGTTGACAAGAATATCGTTCCTAAGATGGCAGACAGTATGGGAATGGTATATACTCCCTTCAACGGCGCAGGCTACAGACTTATTCCCGAGGTTTTCAAGAGAGCGGGCTTCAAGCACGTATATCCCGTAGCTGAGCAGGCATATCCCGATGGAAACTTCCCCACACTTAAGTCCCCCAACCCCGAAAATGCAGAGGGCTTTGAGCTTGGTATCAAGGTTGCAGAGGAAACAGGCTGTGACCTCGTTGTTGCTTCCGACCCCGATGCTGACAGAGTTGGTGTTATGGCAAGAAATAAGGAAGGTAAGTTCGTAACCATCAGCGGAAACCGTATGGGTGCGCTCCTTCTTGACTACATACTCACAGCTTACACTGAAAACGGTAATATGCCCGCGGATCCTTATGCGGTAAAGACCATCGTGTCAACAAACCTTGCAGGGGCTATTTGTAACGCATTCGGCGTTAAGCTTTATGACGTTCTCACAGGCTTCAAGTATATCGGTGAGGTTATAAAGAACAGTGAAAAGACAGGCGTCGGCTTCTTTATTCTCGGATTTGAGGAAAGCTACGGCTACCTCAAGGGCACTTATGCAAGAGATAAGGACGCAGTTGTTGCTTCCATGCTTATTGCTGAAATGGCAGCTTACTATAAGAGCAAGAACATGACACTTTGCGATGCTCTTGACGGTCTGTTTGAAAAGTACGGATACTTCTGCGAAAAGACCATCAATATTGAGATGAAGGGCTTTGACGGTCCCGCTCGTATGAAGGCTCTTATGGAAGGAATCCGCAAGGATACTCCCGAGTCCTTCGCAGGCAGAAAGATCGTTACGGTTAAGGACTACCTTGCAGGTACGGTTACCGACGTTGCAACAGGTAAGGTTGAGCCCACAGGACTTCCCGAATCCGACGTTATGTATTTCGTAACCGAGGATGGCACGGCAGTTATCTTCCGTCCCTCCGGAACAGAGCCCAAGGTTAAGCTCTACCTCCTTCTCAGTGACAAGAGCGCTGAGCTTGCAGACAAGAAGCTTGCAGAATTCGAAGCTTCCGCAAGAGAGCTTTGTAAGTAAAATATAAACGTTTAAAAGAAACGGGGAGAACCTTTTTGTAAAAAAAGGTCCTCCCCGTACCTCTTTTCAAAAACTTTAATAAAAATTACATTCCCCTGCAAAAAACTCTTGTAAAATGGGAAAATAAATGTTATAATAAGGGGAAAAGATGAATTTTTAAATCGGAGGATTTATATAATGGATAAAATGCTTAAAAAATCAGCAAATTTTGAAGCGGTAGCAGGTCCCGTTGTAACCATCGTTATGGACGGTGTTGGTATTGCACCCAAGAACGCAGGAAACGCAGTTCACCTTGCAAGCACGCCCACTCTTGATATGCTTATGGAAAAGTACCCCGTGCGCGCTCTTAAGGCTCACGGAACAGCAGTAGGTCTTCCTTCAGACGATGATATGGGTAACTCTGAGGTTGGACACAACGCACTTGGCGCAGGACAGGTTTTTGCACAGGGCGCAAAGCTCGTTTCTAACTCTATTGAATCTGGCAAAATGTTTGCTTCCGCTACATGGCAGGAGCTCGTTAAAAACGTAAAGGATAACACATCCGCTCTCCACTTCCTCGGACTTTTCTCCGACGGTAACGTACACTCCCACATCGATCACCTTAAGGCTATGATCGCAAAGGCTAAGGATGAGGGCGTTAATAAGGTAAGAGTACATATCCTTCTTGACGGACGTGACGTTGGGGAAACATCTGCTCTTGATTACGTTCTTCCTTTTGAGGCTTTCCTTGCAGAGCTTCGTGATGACAGCTTCGACGTTATGATCGCATCCGGCGGCGGAAGAATGCAGATCACAATGGACAGATATGAGGCTAACTGGAAGATGGTTGAGGAAGGCTGGAAGACTCACGTTCTCGGTGTTGGACGTCAGTTTGCAAGTGCTGAGGAGGCTATTGTTACATACCGCGAAGAAACAAAGGTTATCGACCAGGATCTTCCCGCATTTGTAATTGCAAAGAACGGAGAGCCCGTTGGTACTATCAATGATGGCGACAGCGTTATTTTCTTCAACTTCAGAGGTGACAGAGCCATTGAGATCTCCAAGACCTTTGACAGCGTAGAGTTTGATAAGTTTGACCGCGTTCGTTACCCTAAGGTTATGTACGCAGGTATGCTCGAATATGACGGAGATGCTCACATTCCCTCTAAATTCCTTGTAAATCCTCCCGAGATCACCAATACAATGGGTGAATATCTTGCGGATATGGGAATCAATCAGGCTGCTATCTCCGAAACACAGAAGTACGGACACGTTACTTATTTCTGGAACGGAAACCGCTCCGGTAAGTTTAACGATGAGCTTGAAACATATATCGAGGTTCCCTCCGACGTTGTTCCCTTTGAGCAGAGACCTTGGATGAAGTGCGCTGAGATCACAGATAAGCTTATCGAGCTTATCAAGAGCGGCGAATATAAGTACATCAGAGTAAACTTCCCCAACGGAGATATGGTTGGACATACAGGAAGCATCGAGGCTACAAAGATCTCCATGGCAGCTCTTGACCTCCAGCTTGCAAGAATACTTCCCGTTATTGATTCCGTAAAGGGTATTGCTCTTATCACTGCAGACCACGGTAACGCTGATGAGATGTACGAGCTTGACAAGAAGGGCGAGATCAAGCTTTCCAAGTCAGGTGAGGCTAAGGCTAAGACAAGCCATACTCTCAACCCGGTTCCTTGTATCTTCTATGATAACTTCTATGCTGATACTTATTCCGTTAAGGAATCTGCAGCCTTCGGACTTGCTAACCTTGCTGCAACAACAGTAAACTTCCTCGGTTACGAGGCGCCCGATATGTGGTGTGAATCTATGATCGAGAAGAAGTAAGAATATTTGAATAATTTGCGGGGAGAAGCTTTTTGTAAAAAGCTCTTCCCGTTTTTTGTTGTAGGGCGGGGCTTGTTGCCGCCGTAATAACCCTGTCATTCAACAATGCGATGAGAGATAAACCTCGCCCTACGATAAACGGAAATTATTTGTGCCTCTATTGGTTATTTGCCAATAGAGTTTTTATTTTTATAGGTAATTATTCTGTCTTGAAATAAAATGTATTGTAAAAGGCGCACTCATGGTGAGTGCAGCTTTTTCTTGCAGCGGCGATTGATTTTTCCCCAAAAGCACCCCTTTTGAATTTTAAACACCGTTTTTTTAGAACTCAAAAGGTCTGTCAGAAAATGCCGCATTATGTGCTTTGACTTTTTTCGACGGTCAATTTCCATAATTTGTCAAATGTGCACCAATTCTCTTGGAAAATATTGGTAAATTTTACCTTGTGAAAAGTATTGCATTTTATGGTAAAATATGGTAATATAATCATGTAAATAAAACACGCCAAAAGCGCAGAAAATAAATATTGTATCGGAAAGAGGAAGATTATGGAACAAAACATCAAGAATATCAAAATACTTATAGCGGACGAAAACAGCGATTTCAGAAAACTCTGCAGGGAAAAGCTCTCTGCTCTCGGTTATACAAGCTTTGAGGAGTCAACGAACGGGGAAGATGCTCTTTACAAGATCGGCAGATTTCATCCCGATATCGTTCTTCTTGACGTTTGGCTTTCAAAGCTTGATTTTATCGAGGTCATAAAGGGTGCTTTTTCAATAAATTATTCTCCGGATACCCCGCCCTCGTTTATCGTACTTTCAATCGTCAATAATCAAAACTTATTTTATGAAGCAACGGAGGCGGGAGCGGATTATTGTCTTTTGAAGCCTCTTGATTATGATAACCTTTCCCAGCGCATGGAAAGACTTTGCTCTCGAAAGCAATCAGGCAAGGCATACATAACCGAGCCCGTGGCATACAGGGCTGATCTTGAGTCCCAAGTGACGAGAGTGATACACCAGATCGGTGTACCTGCTCACATAAAAGGATATCAATATCTCCGTACAGCTATAATTATGGCTATAAATGACACTGATATAATAAATTCCGTCACAAAGGTACTTTATCCCGAGGTCGCAAAGAAATATATGACTACCTCGTCCCGTGTTGAACGTGCTATTCGCCATGCCATAGAGGTTGCTTGGGACCGCGGTGACATTGACACCCTTAACTCCTATTTTGGTTATACCGTTCAGCAGGGAAAGGGCAAGCCTACCAACAGTGAATTTATTGCCATGATCGCAGATAATCTAAGACTTTGCAATAAGTCTATATAAGCTTTATTTTGCAAAATCTATTGAAAAATTAATAAAAATGTGATAATATGAAAGGTGGAATGGAAAACTAACAATATAAAAGAAGGTGTTTACATGACAAAAATTGACATTTTTTCAGGTTTTTTGGGCGCAGGTAAGACAACGCTCATTAAAAAGCTTATAAAGGAAGCTTATGCCGGTGAAAAGCTGGTTCTTATTGAAAATGAGTTTGGAGATATCGGAATTGACGGCGGATTCATGCAGGAGGCGGGAATCGTTGTTGATGAGATAAACTCCGGTTGTATCTGTTGCTCTCTTGTTGGAGATTTCGGCGAGGCTCTTGGTAAGGTCATGACCGAGTATGCTCCTGACAGAATAATTATCGAGCCCTCGGGTGTCGGTAAGCTTTCCGACGTTGTGGCGGCGGTTGAAAAGGCGGAGCTTGAAAACGCTGTGATCAATGCGACAGCAACTGTCGTTGACGCAACTAAGTGCCGTATATATATGAAGAATTTTGGCGAGTTCTTTAATAATCAGGTAGAAAGCACAGGTTGTATCATATTCAGCCATACGGGAAACATTTCCGATGAAAAGCTGAAGACTGCCATAAAACTTGTTACAGATAAGAATCCCGAGGCAACCATGATCATAACCGATTGGGAGCTTCTTGATGGCAAGGATATCCTTGATACTATTGAGCATACAAATACATTGGCAAATTATATTAAAGACATGGAGAAGGAGCTCCATCACCACCATGATCACGGTGAGGAGTGCCACTGCCACGATCATGAGCATTACCACCACGAGCATGGTGAGGAGTGCCACTGCCACGATCATGAGCATCACCACCACGAGCATGGTGAGGAGTGCCACTGCCACGATCATGAGCATCACCACCACGAGCATGGTGAGGAGTGTCATTGCCACGATCATGAGCATCACCACCATGATCACGGTGAGGAGTGCCACTGCCACGATCATGATCATCACCACCACGAGCATGGCGAGGAGTGCCACTGTCACGATCACGATCATCACCACCATGATCACGGCGAGGAATGCTCATGTGGATGTGGCGGACATCACCACCATCATCACGCTGACGAGGTGTTCTCCAACTGGGGTGTTGAAACTGCAAGAAAATATACTGCAGCAGAGGTTGAAGAAATACTTGAGGAGATACAGGACGAAGAAAAGTACGGTATGATACTCAGAGCAAAGGGAATCCTTCCCTGTGCCGAAGGGCAGAGCTGGATACATTTTGACTACGTTCCCGGTGAGCCCGATGTAAGAAGCGGCGGGGCTATGGTTATGGGCAGACTTTGCGTTATCGGTTCAAAGCTTAATGAAGCGGCACTTAAAGAGCTTTTTAAGGCGTAAAGAGGTGTAAAATGAACAGAGAAATTGCAGTTTTTCTTGTGATCGGATTTCTTGATTCGGGCAAAACTACCTTTATCAAGGATTGCCTTAAGGATAAGAGAATGAATCCCGACGGAGTAAATGCTCTTGTAATTGCTTGTGAAGACGGAGATGAGGAATACGATGCGGCGGAGCTTGCAAAGCTTGGTGCATACGTTGAATATATCGACTCTGCAGACCGCCTTACACCCGACCGTCTTTCCGCCCGTGTGCGCCGTCATAAGGCGGAAACGGTGTTCGTTGAATACAACGGAATGTGGCAGATCGACGATTTTATTGCGGCTATGCCCGAGGATTGGATGATCTACGGTCAAACTCTTTTTATGGACGCATCCACCGCTCTTGTATACAACGCGAATATGCGTCAGCTCGTTTACGATAAGCTGAACAACACGGACACAGTGATTTTCAACCGTCTTCCCGATGATGATCCCGATATTATGCCTCTCCACAAGCTTGTGAGGGGTGCAAACAGATCTGCGGATATTTTTTACGAGTCCGTGGGCGGTAAGACTATGAAGGATACCATCGAGGATCCCCTTCCTTTTGATGTGAACGCTCCGGTTATCGAGATCGCTGACCGTGATTTTGCCATTTGGTTTTCCGATATGGCTGATGATCTTTCCAAATATAACGGAAAGACTGTGGAATATCTTGGCATGGTGGCAAAGCAGCCCGATATGCCCAAGGGGCTTCTTGCCATCGGACGTCATATCATGACCTGTTGCGAGGACGATATTGCTTACAACGGACTTGCCTGCAAGGGACTTTGCACCGATGACTATAAAACCTATGATTGGGTTAAGGTGAAGGGTGAGATCCGCGTGGAGAACTGTCCTCTTTATAACGGCGCGGGCCCCGTTCTGTACGCTATCGAGATCGCGCCTGCCTCCGAGCCCGAGGAACCTCTTGCTACATTTTATTGATATATAATTTTTGAGGTATTTTTTAATTATTTTTCTCATATATT
>JAZQRT010000017.1:0-22791 GCA_045629725.1 Eubacteriales bacterium
CGCCTAAATAATATATCACATCTTTTTCTGTTTGTCAATACCTTTTTGCAAAATTTTTTAAGTTTTTTTGGAGTTTTTTGAATATTCCAAACTTCATCACGAAACCCACATATTCTTTGCATTTTCAAAGACCATTATAGCCAACTTGCTCTTGTTTTGTGCATATTCTTTTTCTGCTTTTTTGTATTTTTTCGAAAAATCCAAAAAAATATTTGATTTTTAGAAAAAATCTTTTTCAATAAAATCAAAAAAAGAGCGGAGATCTTTCATCTCCGCTCAGGTCAAATTAACGTTTTGGTTACAAATTATTTTGAAACTTCTATCTTCCAAGTACCGTAGGTCTTGATATCGTCGCCTGTTACAAGCACCACTGCTCCGTCCTTAAGACCCATAGCATAGTATCTGCCATACTCGTCGGTCTTTTCAAGATAGATCGCATAAGTGCCGTCATCATTTTTAAGAAGCTTCCAGGTCTGTGTGCCGCGCTTATCGTTGGGAGCTGCAAGCTTAACGGTTTCGCCTTCCACAACCTCTTTACCCTTGATATCAAGTATCAATCTGTCTATCTTACGTCCTACAACGTAATTAAGCTCATCGGGATCATATGTGAATACATACTCGAGAGCATCATCCTTATTTTCCGTAGTCTTGAAGGATGCGCCCTTACAGTAGAGATAGTTACCACCGTTAGAAAGCAGATAATTTCCGTTTATAGCATAATTCTTAAGCTCAGCATCAAACTTGAATTCATAGCTTGCGTTCTTTCCGTCCTTGAGAACCTCGTTGGGCGTGATCTCCTTGAGGACCTCACCCTTGGAATTGAGAAGCTTAACTGATTTGATGGTAGTTACGTCCTGCTTTGTTGACGAATACACCTTGACGCCCCAAATGTAATTTTCATAGGTTGCATCCTTAGGCATAAGGTCATAAAGCTTATCGTAGCTGAGAGTGATATATCCTGTGTCAGCCGCTCCGTTTACATCACCGCCGAAGTTTGCGTCTCCGCCGTAGTTTTCATGGATCTTGGAGCCGCCTGCACCGATCTCAAAGAGGTAGGGCATATGTGTACCAACGATTCCCGATGCGTCTTCTCTTGTAAGAGTTACGTAGAAGCCTTCTCTGTCCGCAGTTTCTATCTCAAGCTCCACCATAAGCTCGGGAGCACCCACTGCTATATCAGTTTCCCAATATGTAAAGCAGAACTGGTCAAAGGTCCAGCCTCTGTTATATTTCTCGTCATTGAGCTCTTCAAACTCAGAAACGGTATTGAGCGCGTCGTACGCTACCCAAATGTATCCGTTGTCGCCGTAGCCTGTACCCCAGGAGTTTGCCATAAGGAACGCGCCCTTGAGAACTGTTGAGCCTACTCTTGTTTCAATATTATCGTCATATCCAACAAGTGTTACCTGGTGTCCGCCGTCACCCTCTGCAACAGAGTATGTGATGATTCTTTCGCCAACCTTGCC
Organism: Eubacteriales bacterium; assembly: GCA_045629725.1. Lineage (GTDB taxonomy): Bacteria > Bacillota > Clostridia > Oscillospirales > CAG-272 > SIG714. Next base: position 1,467 of record JAZQRT010000017.1, read on the forward strand.
AAGTGTACCCTTGCCGTAAACCATACCCGTCATCCATCTTGAAGGATATCCGCCCGTTACAACAACGTTACCGGATACGATCGCTTCTTTTATTTTGAAAAGGAGCTGCTGACCTGTTTCACTTGTTGTCATCTTTCCCGAATAAGGAGCATTTGTAAACCAGATCTGCTCGTAATCTGTAAGTCTGTAGTTGAGAGCTGCGAAAAGGTCACCCTTGTCTGCATCCCACTTAATTGATTCCTTGTAATATCTGCCTACACTTCCAAGCTGTGATCCGCCGCCTGCATCCTTATAGAATCCGCTGAGATCGTTTGTGAGGCATCCGTGGTCAACAAGAATATTGTATACCCACGCTGTACCCGCACCTGAATAAGTATAGGTGAACTTAGGTGAGAAACGATACTTGGCATCAAGAGCCGGCTTGAATTTGGAATTGGGATCAAGACTGTGGAGGTATCTTGCAACCGCGTTACTGAACTGTGTATATGCAACTGACTGTGATGCACATGAGCCTACGCCGCCCTGATTATCAATGGGAGGAAGGAAGTCTGTGCCAACAAGTGTTACAGAGGAAGGAAGTGTTTCAAGCATAACGTGCTCTTTTTTACCTTCACCCTTTTCTTCGCCCTCGAAAGGATTTACAATATCAGCGGTATTAACCGGAGCCTTTGTATCCGACGTTGCGGGATTTTCTGAAGTTCCTGTTCCCGTTGTGGAAGCATCCTGACATGCAATCAAGGATGAAAAACACATAACAAGCACAAGAAGTACGACTAAAATTTTACGTGCCATTTTTGTTCTCCTTTTTATTATATTATTTATCATATAAATAATTTTCAACCCAAAGCAGATATTGGAAATGATCTCATTTCCAATATCTGCATTTTAAGCTTTACTTAACGGTATAGATATACTGGAAGCCGTAGGGCTTACCCTCATATATAGCCGTGAAGATATACGTTCCCGCAGGAAGCGCATCAACCTTTGCAGTGAAGGCGCCGTCCTTGGGTGTTACGGAAATTGTAAGATCGTTATAAGTTCCGTCGCTGTTGGTAACCTTGATATCAATATTACCTGCCGTATATCCCTCCTCGGGTACAAGTCCTGATATCTCAAGCTTATTATCAACGCTTTCAACCTTGATCTCGGGAAGATTTACCACGTCGGAGAATGCCTGCCACTTGTGATATCCCTTGGGATCTTCCTTTGAGGTGATAACAAGATCGTCCTTTTCGGCATCATATATTACCATAAATCTCGGATCATCTGCAAGTCTGATGATAAACGCATTACCTTCGATCATCTCGATCTTCCAAGCATTGGTGGTTCTTTCATCACGGAAAACATTTTTTCTGACAACTGCGCCGTCAACTATCTCATCGCCCTTGACGTCAAGAAGCCATTTTGAATCGTACCAAAGATAATACGTTCCGTCCTCACGGAGTTCAAATGTGAAGCGCGCCTCCTTGTCCTTCTCGTTTCCAAGAGTATAGTAGTTTGATTTTCTCTTGTTAAGGTGAAGCTGAGCACCTACGTTGAAAAGATATGTATTGGTTCCGGGTGAAGCGGCATAATCCTTCTTTTCTCCGCCAAGATCAAAATAGAACGAACGGCTCTCGCCCTTTCCGATCTCACAGTATTCTTCGTTTACCTTTACCTCGGAAAGAACCGTTCCGTCAAGAGTCATAAGTCTAAGTGAACGAACCTTTACGCCAAGATTATTACCCTTGATCGTTACACCCCAGAGGAGATTTGAAAAATCATAATGCTCCGAAAGAAGCGCATATTCATTAAATCCAAAGGCGATATAACCCTTGCAGAAGGTTCCGTCGGCATCATTACCGTCAAATCTTGTCTCGCCTGTGGGAGATTTCATGGCTGTTGTATTTTGAAGATTATTGTTGATTATCGTGGGAGTTTTTTCTATGGTATTTCCGCTTGCATCTGTACGGAAAAGCTTGATTGAGAAGGACTCGCGCTTAACTGCCTCAACCTCCACCTCAACGATAAGGTTGGGAGAGTCAATGAGAACGTCCTTGTCCCAACGTACAAAGCTTGTACGGTAAAGTGTTCCCGTTCTTTCAAATTCATGAAGATTGGAAACGGTATTTGCTCTGAGACTGCACTCAAAGGTGTCCTTCTTTTCGGTATAGCTGTTAACTATTGCCGCAAACTTGTTTACGGTCTTTCCCGTAACCGCTTCAAGAATTACTTCTCTGCCGGAGGTAGAACCTGAGGCTTCTCCGATCTGTACGAAGCATGCGGACTTGATGTTCTTATATTTTTCAACAGAGCATATAAGGAATGTATCCTTGTAGGAAACATCGTTATAGGTAGCGTCTGCTCCAAATGTAAATCCTTCCCATGTGGAATAATCCGCGTAAGGGATAAGTACCCAAGCAGAGCCGTCGTCACTTACAGCGCTCCAAACCATCTTTCCCGTTGAATCAGAGCTGAGGTACTTATTATAAACCGTATCCTTGATGGTATAGATGGAATACTCCTTGCCTTCAACAGTTGCCATTTCCGTAGTTTTTGTATAAAGAAGCTGTGTATTTTCTCTTGAAGCATAGGACATCTTTACCTTAGCTACATCCGACTCCGATGAGAAGAATGCAGGACGGCTTGAGTAAAATCCTTTTTCCGCAAGTGCTGCATATTCGGACTCTTTGTTGAATGAGTCATACATCATCCAAACGTAACCGTCATTCTGATAACCGATTCCCCAGGAGTTAGCGATAAGGAAAGCTCCCTTCATCTTAACACCTGCGATCGTAACTGTGATATCGTCATCATATCCGACGATGGTCACTGCGTGGTTTCCGTCACCGGAATCGCCCTCAACGTTCTTCCAGCCTGCCCAGATAACTCCGTCTCCGGGTTTTGCAAGACTGCCGGGCTCCATTACCTTGGTATACTGCCAATAGCTTGACCAACCGCAAACAGAAACTGCGTTACCATCGCATATCGCTCTCTTAACTCTTTCCATATGGAGCTGACCGAGAGTTGTTTTAAAATCATAGCTGAAGGAGTCAAACTCTACCTCCTCGTATCCCGAAAGACGATACTTGAGTGCTTCAGCCATATAACCCTTTGCGCAGTCCCAAGCTCTTGAAAGAGGATCGTCATTTACAGAAGCATCTCCGCTCTTTTTGAAGGTACTCATCGTGAGAGGAAGCGCTCCCGAATCTGTAAGAATATCATACTGGAACTGTGTTCCCGCGCCCGAATACACAAAGGTCGACTTAGGTGAGAAAATATACGCCTTGTTTCCCGAGGAGGGATCCCAGTTTTTCTTATTGAGTACGTTGTTCATGTACTGTGAAACAGCTATGGTAAACTGTGTGTAGGTTACCGACTGTGACGAGCACGAACCGATACTTCCCTGGCTGTCAATGGGCGGAACGTGCTTCGTACCCAAAAGGCTTGATGCGGAAGGAAGGGGTGTGGGCTCAGGTGTAGGTGTTGGTGTAGGTGTTGGTGTTGCGGAAGCCTCCGGTGTCTGTGTAGACGTACCGTTTTCCATTGTTCCTTCAACGGTAGGCGTTGACGTGGGCGTACATGAAGCGAGCATGGGCAACATCATTACCGCAAGAAGAAGCAGACATAAAATTTTTCTACTCATTTTATCCTCCGTTTTATTGGGAGACCGCGAGGTCCCCCTATTCCTGATACATTTATATTCTTTACTTTTATTTTTTATTAAGCTTTCTCAAAATTAAAACTCAAATTTAGCCTTGCGGGAAACAGTCTTGGACTTGGCAGTACCAAGGGGTGTTTCGCTTCCGCCGTAGTAAAGCACGGGCTTTCTGACAGTTACGCTTTCGCCGCTGTCAACGGATACAGTGAAGCCCCACTTATAATCAAGGGCTGTTTTACCTGCGGGGAATTTCAAAAGCTCTGAATAGGAAAGTGCAAAATATCCCGTTTCAGCTTCACCGTTGATCTTTCCCGAGAAGGTATTATACTCTCCCTTGTCATGATACTCGGGATGGTGTTTTCTGTATCTGAACATTGCGGGAACGTACTCATCAACGTTTCCGTCCTTATCGGTTCTTGTCAAGGTTATTTCAAAGCCGTCTCTGTTTTTCGCGTCAAGCTCAAACTCGATATAAAGCTCGGGCAATCCGAGAACAACGTCGCGGTCCCAATACATAAATCCGAACTGGTCAAACGTCCAGTTTCTTGAATTTTGCTGATCCTTACCTGCAACGATACCAAGCTTTCCTTCAAAGGTACCCTCGGTCATTCCAAGGATATCCCAAGATTTCGCAACGGGATATTTACCCGAATTGAAGCCCGCAAGATTGAGTTCTCTGCCGCTCGCATTGAAGGAAACACCTGCGTCAAGGAATCTGTTACCCTCGGGATTGCAGGTACGACCCGTCGCGTATACCCAATAGCTTCCCTCGTATTCCTTCTTGTATTCATCCTTAATAAATGAGGGGAATACCTCCGAAAGCTTTTCATAGGGAATGGGGCACCACTCGGTAAGACTTGACGCTTCATCAACAAGCTTGATCTTTCTGTCCTGTGTAACCTCACTGTATGCAAGGTATTTGCCGCTTTCCTTATCCTTTATATTATATGCTGTAAGTGACACACCTTCAACCGTCTTTTCACCAATGGGCTCAAAAACAAGTGTCTGAGGTCCCTTTGCAAGGAATTCGGAATACATTGTGAGATTTGCCGAAGGAGTAATATACATCTGACCCGAATAAAGCTTGGTGTCATTGAGCACCTCGTGCTCTGAAACCAAATTGATGGCGTCATACATTATGTACGTATATCCCTCGTTCACCCAAGTTTCACCATAGGAGTTGGCAACGATGAATGCACCCTTCATCTTTGCACCTGCAAATTCACAGGTAACGTCATCGTCATATCCAACGATGGTAACCTGATGTCCGCCCCCTGCGCTTCCCGATGCGGATACGATCGCCTGATCTCCGACCTTACCGTATACGCCCGTATTCACTATCTTTGCGTATATCCATCTTGCAGGATATCCGCCTGTAATTACAGGATTTCCGAGAACCACAGCCTCCTTGATCTTATCAAGAAGCTCAAGTCCCGCCTCGTTCGTTGTAAGCTGAGTGTTGAAGGGCTCACCGTCGAACCATACGCGCTCATAGCTCTTGATTCTGTTCTTAAGAGCCTTCTTCATCATTCCCGGATACATAACGGGGGACTCTGCGGACTTTTGGATCCACTTGCCATCCTTTTGCTTTATGTGTCCGCCGCTTTCATTTTTTTCAAAAGGAAATTCACTTACGGGAATTGCACCGTGATCCTTAACTATCTCATATACCCAGATAGTTCCGGCACCGGAAAGATTATATGAAAACTTCGGAGCGAAGCACTCGTCGGGATTATGACTGCTTCTTGTGCAGTTGGGATAAACACTGTGCGCATATCTTGTTACTGCATTTGAAAACTGATTTCTTGTGATGGATTGAGATGCACAAGAACCTATTCCGCCCTGATTATCAATCAGAGGAAGAGCTTTTGTTCCCACGAGTGAAAACGCTGAAGGGAGATTTACTTTTTTCATAACCGTATCCTTTCTTATCAGAAGAAATTTTATTCCGAATATATTTTACTACACAATCACAGATATGTCAAGAAGTTTATTAAAAAACATAAATCTTTAGTATCTTTTATACAATGGCGTGTATTATAAAAGCGTTCCTCGACCGCAGGGAAAACCGTTCTGTGCACGAGCGTCTTTTTTTAATTATTCAAACCTAAAACAGATTAATTTCCTATTAAATAAAAAAACACGCCCCCGAGCGTTTGTCGGGAGCGAGTCCTTATTATATTAACGATCTCACTTAAAGGTTAGTCCAAATCTCCAACGTCCCCAATAGGTTCAAAAAGACTATTCAAATATTTGCCCCATGCAACCTCTTTAATTGCCGCCTCGGAGGTGACGAGGGTATTGCCGATATTTTTACGCAAATACCATGAAACCGATTCGTAAAAATTCCCTGTATTCGCAAGAAGAAAGTCCGTATATATCTTGCTTAGTATAAAATCAAGCATCTCGGACGCCTTATCCGAGCCGTCATTTACGTATCGTGTTCCGAGGCAACGGCTGTAAACCTCCTCGGTTATGATATCTCTTGAATAAAATCCCAACGCCTCAAGAGTTGCCGTTGCTGCGGCAAGGTTCTCTGTTTTGGTGGGAATACCAAACATATTAACGCTATCTCCGACCGTTGTTGCATAGTCCGCTTGAGACTTGTTTGCCTTGGGAGGTGGGAGAATGTAATATCCGCTCTTCAGAGTTGTATCTCCACTCTCCACTATAGAAAGCGTGTTAATCGTCATAAGTGAATTGCCATCGGCAAACACGTCCCACGCAGTCTTATCACCGTTATATGGGATAGTGCAGGACTTCGACTCGTTGAAAAGCTTATTCGTAGCCGCTGAGTAATCCTTGAGGTATTTATTGTTGTAATCCATCACGAGTGCTCCGCTTGCATCCTTTTTGGAAAAGGTTACGTGACATCCCGAAAACAATCCGTCAACGATGAAATTATTGATATTGGAAGCGGCGCTGTTTCCAATAAATCCGTGCTGATCCTCGGGAGTAACCTTGGTTTCGTCCCCGTCATTATTAACGTAAACAAGCTCATTAAGCTCACACCAAAGGTCAATAGTCCACTTGCCCGAATACACAAGATCGTAAATATCGCCCTCAACACCGGTGATAGCCGCGATCTCGTTTTCATAGTTTTTCCAAAGCTCCTTGTTCACGTAAGAAACAAAGATCGAGGAAAGCCACGATCTTGAAAGATCGCCTGTTATCCAATAGGATTCACCCTCAAGGGCAAGCACATCGTAGGCATCAGTGTCCCAATAATCCGCTTCGGGTCTGAGGTACATATCTTTTTCTTCAATTTTGTTAAGGGCATACATACAATCACCGTCGTATGCAATTCCAAGATCGAAGTACCTGTATACTCCCACGATATCATAGGAGGTATCGGGACTTGCGATGTATTCTCTCATATGAGAGATCATGCCCTGCATACCGACCGTACCCTTATAATCAAATTTAACGTTGAGAAGCTCCTCAACCGCTCCGTTACGAATTCGGATGTAAACGTTGTCATAATCGCAATCACATTCACAGGCAACGATGGAACGGGTCGCCTTGTCGCCTCCGCTCATTATTATCCCGATCTCTTCACCATTAAAATCAAGGTTTTTAAGGTGCTCGGGTGCTTCGCTTAAACCATATTTTCCGAAGATATCGGTTGGAGTCGGAGTAGCGGAAGTCGGCGCACTTGTGATTGGTGTTTCAAGCGTCTGCGGTATCTGTGTGCATGACGCAAGTGCAGACATCAGCATCACTGCAATTAAGAGCATACTGAAAATTCTCTTTTTCATTTTGTCCTCACTTTCTTTTTTAAAGGTTTCCTGCATATAACCGTCTTGAATAACTCACAAGGTATGTTTTTACTACTCATCTTATATGAAAATTATACCATATTTCAGCATATCTGTCAAGGTCATCACAATTTACAAAAGATGTTTACAATCTATTTTCTCTTTTGTGTTGACAGACGGAATTAATAAATGTATAATGAAATGAGAAATACGTTAAGGAAGTGATATTATCAAAAACTCTTTCATAAAAATAGCCTGTCCCCTGCTTGCAGGTGTGATCTGCTCGGCACTGCTGGTGTCCTGCTCGGACAGCAACCAAAATACACCCGAGGATTCCCTCACGCCGACTCCCGAGACGACCCTCACATCAACCACGGCACCCTCGCCAAGCACAGTGCCTGAAACTACCCCCGAATACACAGGACCTACTTACACGATAACCTATATGTCCTCCACATCCATCGGAGGAACAATCAAGGGTGAAGCTGTGCAAAGCCTGCGGGCAAACGAGCCCTCAACAGAGGTGGAGGCAATTCCCGCAGAGGGCTACAGATTTTATCAATGGAGTGACGGAGAAAAAACTCCTTCACGTTCCCTTGACACTACAAGCTATAATAAAGAAATTGTAGCTTACTTCATCCTTGACCTTCCCGAATTCAACGCACCAACCATAAACATCACAACTCATAACAATGAGCCTGTGTTGTCAAAGGAATACACCACCGCAACCATTACGGTAATGAACACCAAGGGTGAAAAGCACGATGGTACCTTCGAAACAAGGATCAAGGGACGCGGAAATTCATCCTGGAGCTCCAGCTCAGCGCAAACCTCATACAACAGCAAAAACTCATACCGTTTGAAGCTTGACGAATCCCAAAAATTCCTCGGGGTCGGAGATTCAAAAAATAAGGACTGGGTATTGAACTCCTGTAAGTTCGACGCTTCCCTGCTCCGAAACTATATCGGCTACAGAATGGGTGAGCTTTTTGACGGAATTAACTATTCCCCCGAATGTACCTGGGCGCACGTATACATCAACGGAGATTACAGAGGTGTATACATGGTCACCGAGCTCATTGAGGTTGCCAACGACCGCGTGGAGATAGATGATTCAATAGAAAACCCCGACAACGGATTTCTTCTTGAGCTTGATATGAGAGGAAATCAGGACGGCACTCTCGGAGTTGATTATTTTTACATAGACGGATACGCTGAAAATGAATCCAATCTCCGCGAATGGGTGATAAAAAGCGATCTTTCTCTCGATCCGGATATGGCTGTTGCTCAGTTCAATTTCATAAAGGAATACGTTCAAAGTGTACACAATGCCATTGAAAACGGAACAAGAGAAGAAATTGAAGCCCTTATCGACATAGATTCCTTCGTGGATATGTTCATCTGCTCGGAATTCTCAAAAGAGGTCGACGTGAACACCGCAAGCTTTTATCTGTATAAGCCCGCAGGCGGCAAGCTTCATCTCACCGCTCCTTGGGACTATGATTTCGCTTTCGGAACCTATGGAGTTGCAACCTCCATGGGAGGACTTGTTACAAATACTTCCTCCGGCAACCAATGGTTCAAGCGCCTCCTTGAAAAAGAATGGTTCGTTAAGCTCGTGCTTGACAGAATGAAAGAGCTTGAGCCCGTTATGGAGCAGCTTACCGACGAGGTTCTCAGCGTTGGAATTTCCTTGACCGCAACTGCGGACGAAAACGCAAACAAATGGGATCTCTGGGGCAATCACTACCACGGGTACGTTAGCGGCGACGTATCAAGCGCACTTTACGATTACGAAATGCACCTTATGTACTTAAATACTTGGATGAATTGGCGCTGGGAACTCATAATTTACGAGCTCGAAGAATATATTTAAAACATAGTATTTTTACAAAAATCTTTGTACAAGTTGTCAAAAATGTCATTTGCTTTATTTATTTTTAAAAAAGCTGTTGCAAAATCGGTTATTTTATGTTATAATACAGATGATAATTATACTTAAACGGAGGTCTCCCCTGATGTACGAGAAAATTGCTGACATTCTTTCAAAGCAACTTCTGATCGACAAATCCAAGATCACAGAGGATTCCGGTATTATGGAAAATCTCGGAGCTGATTCTCTTGACGTTGTTGAGATTTCAATGGCGATTGAACAGGAATTTAACATTTCAGTACCCGATGAAGAAATCGTAAACTTCAAAACTCCTCGTGATATCGTAAACTATTTGAAAGAACACGCGAAATAATTTCAAGATAGATATTTATTTAATTAAAAAAAGGATCCTTAAAACACAAAAAGTTTTGAGGATCTTTTTTCTTTCTGCATACACTGCCGCGTTCACGGATCGACGGTTTGTATGTGATTGTTTTCTAAACGCTAACAATTTTTCTATAAATCAAAAAAACAGACTCCCTTTCGGGAGTCTGCCTTTTTTTAATAATTAAATATTGACTATAAAATTAATTAAATATCTCCGGAGGATTCGAGCTTCTCAAGAAGTCTTGTAAGCTGCTTGCCCCATGCCTGCTGCTTAATTGTAGCCTCAGATGCGATAACGCCGGAACCGATCTGGTTACGGAGGTACCAAGAAACAGACTCAGCCATCTGACCTGTCCAGATAAGAACGAAGTCAGTATAAACCTTGGAACGGATAAAGTCGATCATGTCAGCAGCCTTATCGGAGTCTCCTCTTGTGTAACGTCCCTTAAGGCAGTTGTCGTAGTACTCGGGAGTAACGATCTTCTTGGAGAAGTATCCAAGTGCCTCAAGTGTTGCTGTGGAAGCTGCGAGGTTCTCTGTTGTTGAAGGAATACCAAACTGTGTTGTGGAGTCACCAACAGTTGTAGCATAGTCCTTCTGATCCTCGTTAGCCTTAGGAGGAGGAAGGATGTAGTAGTCTGCAGTCATGTCAGCAAGTGAAAGTTCAGCCTCTTTAAGAGTGTTAACTGTCATGAGTGTGTTTCCGTTAGCGAAGATGTTCATTGCTGTCATATCTCCGTTGTAGGGAAGTGTGCAAGACTTGGACTCGTTGTAAAGCTTCTTTGTAGCGTTTACATAAGCCTTGAGGTTCTTGTTGTTGTAGTCCATAACGGGTACTCCGTCGCTGTCAAACTTAGAGAAAGTTACGTGACAACCGGAGAACATACCGTCAACGATTACGTTGTTGATACCGGATGCGCTGCTGTATCCAACAAATCCGTGCTGGTCTTCGTATGTAACCTTAGAGTCATCTCCGTCCTTGTTGATAAGAACGAGCTCGTTAAGTTCGCACCAAAGATCAATTGTCCACTTACCAGCGTAAACGAGGTCATAGATATCGCCTTCAACGCCTGTGATCTGAGCGATCTTGTCCTCATACTGCTTCCAAAGCTCAGCGTTTACGTAAGAAACGAAAGCTGTAGAAAGCCATTCCTGTGAAAGGTCACCTGTGATCCAGTAAGCTGCGCCTTCGTAAGAAATTACGTTGTAGCAGTTTGTATCCCAGTAATCTTCTTCGGGGTGGATGTACATGTCTTCGTCATCAATGCTATTGAAGTTGTAGAAGGAACCTGCATCCTGTCCGAAAGCAAGACCCATATCAAAGTACTGATATACACCAACAATGTCATATGATGTGTCAGGGCTTACGAAGTATTCTCTCATGTGAGAAACCATTCCCTGCATTCCAACTGTTTCCTTAGGAACGATAACAACGTTGAGAAGCTCCTCGATTGTTGCGTTACGGTTAGCAACAGCAACGTTTACAGAGTATGTCTCGTCTCCGTCCTCAGGAAGAGAAATTGAACGTGTAGCAAGCTCGCCACCGCTCACGATGATACCGATTTCTTCGCCGTCGAAATCAAGACCCTTAAGCCACTCGGGAATGTCATCGGTAGATTCTGTTTTGGGCGTGCCTGTAGTGGGTGCTGTCTTTGTTGCATCGGGTGTAGGATTACAAGCAACAAATGAACCAACAAGCATCACAACAAGCATAAGCGCCGCAATGATTCTGAATGCCTTTTTCATAAATACCTCCAAAAATAATTTTATAGGCAACTATAGAATTGCTACGAACATTATACTATATTTTTCTCATATTGTCAATCTCTAAAATATGAAAAACTGTGAATTTTTTTTGTGCAAACTTAACAAAGTTTATAACCTGTTAAAAAAGTGACAGCTGATTCGTTTCCGTCATACCTTCAAACACGCCTGCATCCTCCAAGGTCTGCATCACCGCCTTTGAAAGTCCCGACCTTTCCATGAAGTCGATCTTTGACATGAACTCTCCGTCCTGTCTTGCCTCCATGATCTTAAGTGCCGCCGAGGTACCGAGCCCCGCAAGGGTATTGAAGGGCATTCTGATCTTTCCGTTTTCGGGAAGGAAGCTTGAGGCATCGGATCTGTATAAGTCGATGGGAAGGTAGTCCACACCGCGAGCCATGCTTTCCTCAACAAGCTGGAGGGTGGAATAAAGATCGTTATCCTTTTGAGTTGCCGTCTTTTCCTTGACCTTACCCTCGATCTCACGCATTGCCGCCTTTACTCCGTCAATGCCCCGCGACACGATACCTGCGTCAAATCCGCCCGGAGCAACCGAGAGATACGCCGCATAAAACTCAAGGGGCTTATGTACCTTATACCAGCCAAGTCTTATTGCCGACATTACGTACGCCGCCGCATGAGCCTTGGGGAACATGTATTTGATCTTCTTACAGGAATCGATATACCAATCCGGCACGTTATGAGTTCTCATTTCCGATTCCCATTCCGGAGTAAGACCCTTTCCCTTTCTTACGCTTTCCATTATCTTAAAGGACATGGCGTTATCAAGTCCGTATCTGATAAGAGTGAGCATGATGCTGTCACGGGTACCCACAACGTCTGAGATCGTACATATATTATTTTGTATAAGATCCTGTGCGTTTCCAAGCCATACGTCAGTTCCGTGGGAAAGTCCCGATATCTGCAAAAGGTCCGCAAAATTCTTCGGCTTTGCCTGTTCAAGCATCTGCATTACGAACTTTGTGCCGAATTCGGGCAGACCGTAGGTTCCGATCTTACAGTCGATATCCCCTCTGACGATATTCAGAGAATCCTTGGAAAGGAAAAGCTCATACACCTGCTTATCGTTCATGGGCACCGTCATAACGTCAACTCCCGTATACTTCTCAAGCCACTTATACTTTGTGGGCATATCATGACCAAGCTCGTCAAGCTTAAGAATGGTATCATGGAGATAAACGAATGCAAAGTGGGTGGTGACGATATCCGACCCTGCATCATCCGCAGGGTGCTGTACGGGGGTAAAATCGTATACCTCGTATTCTCTTGGGATAACGATTATTCCTCCGGGGTGCTGTCCCGTTGTTCTCTTTACACCGACCGTACCGTTTACAAGCCTTTGAACCTCTGCCTTATTTACCCTTATTCCCTTTTCATCAAGGTATTTCATTACGTATCCATAGGCGGTCTTTGAAGCAAGTGTACCCAGCGTTCCTGCTCGGAACACGTTTTCCGCACCGAAAAGCTCCTCCGTGTACTTATGCACCTTGCCTTGAACCTCTCCCGAGAAATTAAGGTCGATATCGGGAGATTTATCTCCGTAGAAGCCAAGGAAGGTCTCAAAGGGAATATCGTGACCGTCCTGCAAAAGCTTTTCGCCGCATTCGGGGCAGTAAGCCGTTTCAAGGTCGAATCCGCTTCCCACGCTTCCGTCCTCGATAAATCTGTTGTATCTGCACTTGGGACATCTGTAGTGAGGCGGCAAGGGATTAACCTCGGAAATACCCGCCATGGTCGCAACGAAGGACGAACCAACGGAGCCTCTGGAGCCCACAAGATACCCCTGCTGCTCGGAATACCAAACAAGTCTTTGGGCGATGATATAAAGCACCGCAAATCCGTGCTTGATGATGGATTCAAGCTCCTTTTTAAGTCTTGCTTCAACCTGAACGGGAAGCTCGTCCCCATACATATCATGGGCTCTTTTCCAGCACATCTCCTGCAGCTCTTCCTCTGCACCGTCCATTTTCGGCGTGAAGGTACCGTCGGGAATGGGAAGTATCTTTTCTATCATATCCGCGATGGCTCTTGTGTTTGTAACCACCACCTCGTATGCCTTTTCCTTGCCAAGGTACTCAAATTCCTCAAGCATTTCCTCGGTGGTACGCAGATAAAGCCCCGTATCACGGTCATAGTCGGTATATTTCATACCCGCTTGAAGAATCTTGCGGTATATCTCGTCCTCTTTATTCATAAAGTGGACGTCACAGGTCGCAACAACGGGCTTACCTTTTTCCTCGCCAAGTGATACTATCCTGCGGTTTATATCCTTCAAGACCTCAACGCCTGACACCGTTTCGTTTGCCACCATAAACATATTATTGCAAAGGGGCTGTATCTCAAAGTAATCGTAATAATCTGCGATACGGTCTATCTCGTCTGCGGATTTACCCGTAAGTATCGCTTGATAAAGCTCTCCCGCTTCACATGCCGAGCCGATAATGAGTCCCTCTCGGTGCTCGTCAAGGAGAGTTTTGGGAATTCTCGGGTTTCTGTAATAATAATCAAGATAGCTTTTGCTTATAAGCTTATACAGATTTTTGAGTCCCGTTAAATTCTTTACGTAAATTACCATGTGATAGGGGCGGAGCTTCAATGGGTCTGCCCTTTCCGACATGGCATTATTCATTTCGTTTATGTTATGTACACCCTCGTCCGCAAGCTTTTTGACCATCTTGAAGAAGATTGCCGTGAGCATTTCCGCGTCGTCGCTTGCTCTGTGGTGATTAAACTCTCCAAGCTCAAAATACTCCGCAAGAGTATCAAGCTTATGCTTTTTCAGCTCGGGGTTTACGTATTTTGAAAGAGCCATCGTATCAAGATATGAATTCTTGAAGGGCATCTTATTTTTTTCACACACGCCTCTGATAAATCCCACGTCAAAGCCCGCGTTGTGAGCGATCAGCATTCTGTCCCCTGCAAATTCAAGGAACGCCTTTACCGCCTCAAGCTGACTCGGAGCGCCCTTTACCATTTCGTCGGTAATGCCCGTAAGCTCCGTTATATTCTCGGGAATGTGGCACTCGGGGTCCGCAAAAGTATTGAACACCTCCAGAACCTCTCCGTTTTTCACCTTTACCGCGCCGATCTCGGTTATTGCCGAGGAAAGAGCGGAAAGTCCCGTTGTTTCTATATCAAAAATTATAAATTCATCGTTTTTGAAGTCAAAGTTATCGTTTCCCCAAACGGCTCTTGCCGTGTCGTCAACGTAATACGCCTCCATACCGTAGAGAATCTTCAGATCCTTTTTCCTTGCGGCATTCATCATGATGGGGTATGCCTGTACGTTTCCGTGATCCGTAACTCCGATGGCGTCCCATCCCCATTCAACTGCCTTTTCCACAACTATCTCGGGGAACATGAGCGCGTCCATGGTTGACATATTGGTATGCAGATGGAGCTCCACTCGTTTTTCCTCGGCTTCGTCACGGCGGGCGATCTCCTTTACGATATAAGCCTCCTCGGGATAAAGCTCAAGCTCACCGTCATCTCGGTTTTCCTTGACTCTGCCTATGACCGCCAGGGACATATTGTAAAGCGTTACCACAACGGAGGTTCCGCGTCTTATCTCCCTTGTAACAGGCTTCAGCGCCTTCATTATGGGGGAAGCCTTTTCCGCTTCCACAAGTATTTTAAGGTTTATGGATGCTTCGTTATCCGTGATACCTATTACGATAAGTGATTTTGCTCCTCTTGAAACAGGCGTTTCCGAAACGGAATTGATCTTTCCCACAACGGCAACCTTTGCGGTGGGCTTAGTGATGGAGGAAAGGGGCGTTACCTCCTTTATCTCGGAAAATTCATATATCTCGTCCTCGGCAAGCTCTCTTTTTGTATAGAAAAGCGCGGGGGAGGATATATCGAACTTCATTCTGCCGACCGTTACGTTTCCGTCCTCGCCCACCTGCACGTTTGATGCAGACTTCTGTTCATCACCCGATGCATCAACTCTTGTGACAAGCTTTTTGAGGGGTGGTTCCTCTTTTTCTTCTTCCTTATCCTTTTTCGCTGACTTGCCCATATCCTCGGAGCCCTTTACCCGTGGCGGCGTTGGAGGAACGTATTTTTTCATTTCCTCCTCCATATGTCTGAGCCTTTCCTTGAAGTCCTCCTCTGCGTTTGCGGATTTTTCAATGGTGACCTCAAATTCAAGCCCGTATTCACTTTTTATAATTGCCGAAATGATACCCGCGGTTTTAGCACATTCCATCAGCCTTATACCGCCCAATGGGAACGGTATATAGATGGCGATCTTGTTTTCCTGTATCTCATAGGTATAATCCGTAAAAAATCCGTTTGAAACGATTCCTATATCCTCGGCTTCCGTTATGACCTGATGGATATACTCGGGCTCAAAGGTATCTGGTGGGTACTTTGTCAGGATCTTCATTCTGCCAAGACCGTATACCTTCGCCATTTCTCTTTCTATTTTATATATAATATCCTTTTTAACAGGCTTCTTAAGCCAAAGAGTCAGCTCCACGTGGCGGTGCTCTCGGCTTATAAAGCGGGACTCATAATCCATAACCCCATCAAGCGCCTGTTTTACATCTTCGCTTTCGGGACGGTATTTTGAATATTTTTCAAAAAATGGTGTATCCATCTTTTTTCCTCTCTGTATTGGAAATGGGCGGTATCTGCCGCCGCCCATTTCTGTACTAATTATTCTTCACTGTCAATAAGACGTATTCCTTCAAGAAGTGAGGGAATGATATCGCTCTCGGGTATCTTTCCTATGATGACACCCTTTTTAAAGAGCACCGCTTCTCCGATACCTCCCGCAATTCCGATGTCAGCCTCCTTGGCTTCTCCCGGTCCGTTAACAACGCATCCCATCACCGCAACGGTAATGTTTTTTCTGACGCTTACATTCTTAAGCTCATTCTCCAGAGCCTTGACGATGGGGATCATATTGATCTTCGTACGTCCGCAGGTGGGACAGGAAACGATATTCACCGAGGGATTGGAATAAAATCCCAAGGACTTGAGAATGGAAATTCCCGTTTCCACCTCCACCACGGGATCGTCAGTAAGGGAAACTCTCAGCGTATCTCCGATGCCCTCCGTGAGCATTCCTCCGATTCCCGCGCCTGCTTTGATAACTCCCATTCTGCCGCCGCCCGCTTCCGTTACGCCAAGGTGTATGGGATATTCGGTCCTTGAGGCAATTATTCTGTTTGCCATGGCAGTTTTTACGGGAGATGATGACTTCACCGCCACAACGATGTTTCCAAAATCAAGTCCCTCAAGTATTTTCACGTTTTCAAGGGCGGATTCCGCAAGTGCCTGTGCCGTGGGAGAGCCGTATTTGTCAAGCTTGGTCTTATCAAGTGAACCGCCGTTTACTCCAACTCTGATGGGAAGCCCTCTCTCCCGACAGGTATCAGCCACCGCCTTGATCCTTGAAATATCACCGATATTTCCGGGATTTATTCTTATTTTATCAGCCCCGCACTTAGCTGCTTCAATGGCAAGACGCCAATCAAAATGGATATCCGCAACGATGGGCATTTTTATATCCGATGCCTTAAGGGCGCGAAGTATCTCGGCGCTCTCCATATCCGGAACCGTCATTCTGATAATATCGCATCCCGCAGCCTCAAGACGCTTCATCTGCTCATAAAGAGCGGTATATCCCACGGTGTTCGTCATTGACTGAACGGCAACGGGATTATCCCCGCCGATCTTAAGAGATCCTATATTTATTTCCTTACTTTTTCTTCTTATTTCGTTATATTCCATAATTAAAACAACCTTGCAACATCATTTACAGTTACGATAGCAACGAGCAGTAAAAGCAATATCATACCAACTGCGTGTATCATTGATTCATACTTCTGATTCATTGGCTTTCCTCTGAAAAGCTCAATTACGTGGAAAATGAGGTGTCCTCCGTCAAGAGCAGGTATCGGCAAAAGATTAAATATACCGAGATTTACCGCGATCACCGCACAGAAATACAAAAGCTCCGTGATTCCGTGAGAAACCGCATTTCCGATAGCCTGTGTCGTTCCAACAACGCCCGACATATGCTCAACTCCGAATCTTCCGCTGATGAGCCCCCCGATAGAATCGAACACCATATCAACGGACGCCTTACACTGAGAAAAGGTCATTTTGGCAACGTTTACAAAATTCTTTTCAATGGCATATATCTTGAAATCAAGCACTCCGAAGGTCACGCCTTCGGTTTCCTCCGTAGCAAATTCCACATCCTCAAGAGTTATCTCCTCGCCGTTTCTTTCAACCACGATATCAACGGGCTTGTATCCGTTCATGCTGATCTGATATACAACGTCGTCCCCCGTATATACTCTGTTTCCGTCAATGGATTTTATAACGTCACCCTCGCGGAGCCCTGCCACATAGGAGGGAGCCTCCTCGGAGTTAAATTGCGCAACGGTCGTTCCGCCGTATACGGGAACACAAAGCACGTATGAAAACATCACCGCAAAGCCGACGATTATATTAACAAGCGCGCCTGCAACCGTGATCACGATCTTTTTCCAAGCCTTTTGGTTGGAAAAGGCGTTGGGAGCATCCCCTGCATCCTCGTTTTCTCCCACCATTGAAACGTATCCTCCGATGGGGAGAAGTCTTACCGAATAGGCAATTCCCGTTTTCTTGCTTGTTCTGCCAAAAAGCTTTGGACCCATTCCTATTGAAAATTCAATGATGCCGACCTTGAATATACGAGCAAAAATATAATGTCCAAGCTCGTGAACGATTATAAGAACGTCGAATATAAGGATCGCCACCAATATCGTCCATACATTACCCAAATCGTTTCCTCCAAATTATATATTATATAAGCTCCCGAACTCTGCGCCTTGCTTCAAAGCCTGCGCTTATAATGTCTTCGGTGTCGGGATCTGTAATATTTTCAAAATTATCAGTTACCTTCATTACTGTTTCCGCTATCGCAGGGAATTTGATCTCACCCTTTAAGAACTTAGCCACCGCTTCCTCGTTTGCTCCGTTGAGCACCGAAGGAATAACGCCGCCGCGCTTATAGCACTTGCAGGCAAAATCAAGCAGGGGGAAGGTTTCCCCGTCATATTTTGCAAAGGTCAATGCGCCAAGCTTGCAAAAATCAAGCTTTTCAAGCTTTGAGGGCAATACCTCGGGGTACGTGAGAGCATACTGTATACATTCTCGCATATCGGGTACCGAAAGCTGAGCGATCACCGATCCGTCGGGAAGCTCTGCCATTGAATGTACGATGCTCTGACGGTGAACGAGCACCTCGATATCATCGGGAGAAGCATCAAATATATGACACGCCTCTATGACCTCAAAGCCCTTGTTCATAAGGGTTGCGGAATCCACCGTTATCTTCGCGCCCATGGACCAAGTTGGGTGGGCAAGTGTTTCCTTTACGCCCTTGTCTTTAAGCTCCTCGGCGCTCTTTCCGTAAAAGGGTCCGCCGGATGCCGTAAGGATAAGCTTTGAAAACTTACCCTCGTGTCCCGAGCGCAGACATCTGAATATGGCGCTGTGCTCCGAATCCACGGGAATGAGGCTGACGCCGCCATCCTTTATTTTTTTCATTACGATATCACCCGCGCAAACAAGGCTTTCCTTATTTGCAAGGGCAAGTCTTTTGGTATGTTCAAGCGCGGCAAGGGTGGGGCGCAGTCCTGCCATGCCGACTATGGCATTGATAACGGCATCGGTATCCTCATAGGACGCCGCCTCGATAACTCCGTCTTCTCCCCAAACCACCTTTGTGTCGGTATCAGATACTCTGCTTGCAAGCTCCCTGCCTGCCTCCTCGTTAAAGACCGCGCATATACGTGGCTTTAAAAGTCTTAGTTGTTCCTCTCCTGTTTTAATGTCGCTTCCAAAAGCAAGGGACGTTACCTCATATCCCATGTACTGCGCTACGTCAACGGATTGCCGTCCGATCGATCCTGTCGATCCGAGTATGGTTATCTTCATTTATTATATTCCTCCCCCTGCATCATTATCTATTGCAAACGATAAAATTATTTTCAGGATATTACTCCGCCAAATCTTCTTGTTCTGCGGTAAAATTCCTCAACGGCACGGTCAACGTCCTCATTTTTCATATCGGGCCAAAGTGTGTCCGTAAAGTAAAGCTCGGAATATGCGCTCTGCCACATAAGGAAATTGGAAAGACGGTATTCTCCTCCTGTCCTTACGATAAGGTCGGGATCGGGCATATCGTGCGTGTAGATATTTGCCGCGATATCCTCCTCCGTTATGCTTTCCTTCCCACTGGCGATCAGCTTATTGACCGCCGTAACGATCTCGGCTCTGCCGCCGTAATTGAGGGCAATATTTACAGTCTGCGGACGATCCTCCGTCAGCTTTTCAAGGCGTCTTGCTTCCCTTTCAAGCTCCTCGGGAAGTCTTGAAAGATCACCCGAGAATCTGACTCTCAAGGTGCTTCCTTCCTCGGACTCCTCGGCTTCCTTTATGTATTCGTCAAGCAGCTTCATTATTGAGGAAACCTCTCTTTCCGAGCGCTTCCAGTTCTCCGTTGAAAAGGCATACACCGTCACGTACTTTATTCCGATGTCACCGCAATGGCGTATCAATTCCTTGAACACCCTTGCTCCTACCTTGTGACCGTATTCCCTCGGCATCGCGCGCTTTTTTGCCCATCGTCCGTTTCCGTCCATTATAAAAGCTATATGGCTGAGCCTTTCATCACACATTATCTGCTTTTCACCCATGAGGACTACCCCTTTATACTAATTTCGGACGGCAAAAATTACCGTCCGAGTTTTATTGTCTTTTATTTTTTTAATTACAGGGACATTATAGACTTTGACTTTTCCTCTGTCATTCCATCAATAACCTTGATGTACTTGTCTGTGAGGTCCTGAATCTGCTTTTCGGATGTCTTCTGCTCATCCTCTGTCATTTCTGACTTCTTCTTCATATCCTTGCACTTGTCGTTTGCATCGCGGCGGATGTTTCTGATGGAAACCTTTGCGTCCTCGCCGAGCTTTGCAACGTCCTTGGAAACTGCCTTACGCTTTTCCTCTGTGAGAGGGGGGAAGTTAAGACGAATGGTCTTTCCGTCATTCTGAGGTGTAAGACCGATATCGGAAGCGAGGATCGCCTTCTCGATTCCCTTGAGAAGTGATGCGTCCCAAGGTGTGATGCTGAGTGTACGCGCATCAGCTGCCTTAACCTCTGCTACCTGTGAAAGGGGTGTTGCACAGCCGTAATAATCAACTGTAATGGGTGCAAGTATTGCGGGAGATGCTCTTCCGACTCTTACAAGTGAAAGCTCGTATTCATAGGAAGCAACGCTCTTTTTCATTTTTTCTTCGTAAAATTTAACGTCAAGTTTCATGTGTCTTATTCCTTTCGTTTATATGAATTGATTTTGTTTTCATTAATTTCAAACTGTAACGAGTGTTCCGAGAGCCTCTCCCGAAACAACTCTTTCAACGGATGAAGGCTCGTTAAGACCGAATACAACGGTCGTAAGAGAATTGGACTGACAGAATGCCGCCGCAGCAAGATCCATAACTCCGAGATTCTTTGCAAGTATCTCGCCGTACGTAATGCTCTCAAGCTTACGTGCGCTCTTGTCTACCTTGGGATCCGCTGTGTATACTCCGTCTATGTTCTTTGCAAAGAGCACTGCATCAACACCAAGCTCTGCCGCCTTAAGAACTGCGCCCGTATCTGTGGAGAAGAAGGGGCTTCCCGTTCCGCATCCGAATATCAGGACCTTTCCCTCGCTCATATACTGCTTTGCATCCGCAATATTGAAGGGCTTTGCAAAGGTGGGCATTGACACCGTTGTCATTACCACGGATTCAACTCCGAGGTTTTCAAAGGTGTTCTGGAGTGCAAGACAGTTAATAACGGTTGCAAGCATTCCCATATGGTCTGCTC
>JAZQRT010000018.1:0-5354 GCA_045629725.1 Eubacteriales bacterium
GTGTCGCATTTTGTATCGACGTTCAAAAGATTTTGCAATAAAGAATACGGCGAGAATATATGGCAACGAGGATTTTACGATCACGTTATCAGAGGACGAAAGGATTACGAGGAGATCGCGAAATATATTTACGAAAACCCTATCCGTTGGTACTATGATGAATTATACTCGGAAGAATAGGGGTATGGGCTTTGCCCTGTGCCTTTGTAATACAAAGGCGAAACTGGCGATAAAACAGAACTATAAACAAGAAATTGATAAATGGAGGTTTAATTATGAAGAAACTTTTGTTTGCTATACTTACAACGTTAATTTGTGTATGTTTGCTTTCGAGCTGTAATCATACTCTGTCAAATACCGAAGAAGCAAATCCACAAGAAAACAACCCAACCGAATCAACTCCTAATAATCCCGAAAACATAACAAGTCCATTCGCTACAATTTTTAAAACAGATAATATTAAGCGCATCACCTTTTATGCTTATTACGGTCAGGGAAAAGGTAGCGATGTTACTGATGAGAATATGACAGAAATTATAAATTGGCTTGGAACCTTTGCTATTGATAAAAAAGCAGATGATTTAATTGCTCCCGGTACTAATACCTATTTTGTAGAAATTGAATACTTGGACGGAACCATAGTAAAAGAAGGATTGGACGTGATAATAGTTGACGGTGTTTCGTATTATGTCAAATCTGCTCCAAATCCTGATTGCTTTTGGGAAATCATATCAAAAACAAGTCGTTGATATATGTTTGGCATATCTATATGACAAAAGCAAATAAACAAATTCCAATTTATCGAACAGAACAAAATTAACCCCGACAGAAAAATCTGTCGGGGTTATATCTTTGCTTTCTGCGTATCAAATTTTTGTATTAACGGGTCGCCGAGGACGTCGACCCCTACAAGGAATATCTAACTTCCTTATAAGAAGGAGCCTTTACCTGCCGATTTTATTTTATTATTAAAAACAGGTTTTCTGTTGTCTGTAATATTATAAAATCCACCAAATTTACTGCGACTTTTTGCAGAATAACGGATTAAGGTACGGTAATTGGGGCAAAGGTTGGGAGATGTTACAAAGGGCGATACTTGACAAAACAGGAGATATATGGTATAATACCAAGTTGAAAAGACAATAAATAATATGAAAGGGTTCGTCCCTTTATTAAAAGGTAAACAATATGGAAAATAATAATCAAGTTCGTCGCAAAGAGCCTAAAAAAAGCGCAAAAGAAAAGCTTTTTGACCTTTGGACAGACAAAAGAGGTTATAAGAAAAGACTTATAATATCGGCTTTTCCTATATTTTTCTTCTACTTCACTTTTGTGTTTTTCGGACCCTTTGAAATAGCTATGACAAATGCAGAGTCCATTGTGTTCAGTCCTGCAAGGGTTGCAAGCACCATGGGTATTCTGACACTTCTGCTTTTTGCCGTTTCCACGTTTGCGGTGTCCGCACTGAGAGGTAAGGTATTCAATTTTATAACTACCGCATTTTTTGGTGCAGGAGTTGCAGGCTATCTTCAGGGAAATCTTCTCAACGGAGATATTATGGAAGCCTTGACGGGTGATGCGATAGCATGGCAGACCATGGTTGGAAGAATGATCGGAAACCTTGCAGTATGGTTTGTTATTATTCTTGCTGCGTACATTCTTCTTTATTTCAGCCGTAAATATTGGCGTCTTACAATGAAATACGTGTCACTTCTTTTGGTTATCGTTCAGTTTATAGGTCTTGTCAGCATTTTTGTAATGCCCACAACAACCGATACTTATGAAAGCGTTACCATAGATTCGGACGTTTATCTTTCAAATGACGGTCAGTACACCTTTTCGTCGGAGCATAACATACTTGTTATTGTACTTGATAGATTCGACTACGATTACGTAGAGCAGGTTCTTGCCAAGGATCCTAAGTTTTTTGACAAGCTTGACGGATTTACGTCATATACCAACGCTACCTCTGAGTTTGCAAGAACTGAGCCTGCCATCAATAATATTCTCACAGGTCTTGGCGGCATAGATGCCTATAAGCTGAGTAAAAAAGATTACTTTGACACCTCTTGGACAAAGAAAACGGGAGAGAGCTCACTTAAAAAGCTCAGCGAACAGGGATATAACGTGGGAATTTACGGTGATATCTCCACCTTCTTCGGTGAGGACGGAGTTGAGCTTCAGTATCTTGACAACGCGTCTATTGAACTCGGTCAGTCAAAGGTAGATCTGTCTGCTATTGTTAAAAACATGATGAAGCTTTCCGCTTACAGATATACTCCCATTGTTATGAAGCCCTTTTTCTGGAGCTACTCCGATGACGTAAATTCCGACGTTTACGTTGAAAGCGAAAGATACGTTATTGATGAAGCTAAGTATTATGAGGATCTGGTGGATGAATTTATCGGAGATTCCACAGAAAAGCAGTTCAAGCTTATCCATTTTAACGGCTCCCATGCACCATATACTCTTGATGCTAACGGAAAGAGAGTGGCTCTCGGTACAAACGTTGTGGATCAGACAATGGGCGCATTCCACATTCTTTATGAGCTTTTTGACCTTATGAAGGAGTCAGGTGCATATGATAACACCGAAATTTTTATACTTGGTGACCACGGTGCGGCAGTTTCGGACAGAAAGCCCCTCCAGAAGGCAACCAAGATCGGTCTTTACCACAAGGAGGCAGGTGCTTCCGGCACTCCCCTTAAATATTCCGACCTTCCTGTAAGCCAGTTAAACGTTCTTCCCACAATTCTCAAGGCGGCAGGCGTTGAGAATTACGAGGATTACGGAACTATTCTTTCCGAGGTTGATGAGGATAACGTGAGATATTACTACAAGAGCGTTCTCAAGGACGGTCATGAGGGAGAAGTCCACGTTTATAAGGTTGAGGGAGATGCCTCAGATTTTAATAATTGGAAAGAGATCGAGGTATTTGAAATACCGGAAAATTGTTGGTTCTATTGAGCTTAAAAACGTGCCCTTGCTGAAAAAAGCCGAGGCACGAAAAAATATAAAAATTTTTAGTAAAGTTTTGCCTGACTTGGGGCAACGCCCTGAGAAAAGAAAAGGAGTAAAAAATGAAAAAGACATTGGTTACGGTATTTGCAGTATTTTTTGTGCTTGGAATGCTCATGTTCTCCACAGTTTCAAGCGCATATCTTGATCCCTCCACAGCGACCTTCATCGTGCAGATCCTTGCGGGTGTTGCGGTAGCTTGCGGTGCGGCTTTCACTTTCTATTTCAGAAAGATCAAGAGAAAGCTCAAAGGCGACAAGGTAGAAAACAAGGATGAAGTTGCATCTCTTGATAACTCTCAGGACGGATTTGACGATTCTGAATTTGACGAAGAGGATGAATAATCCAAAAAGTAAAAAAATATCCGAAAAAAAAGAAACGCTGATACTTGCGGGGGTGATATTTTCAGCCCTTGTGACGGCGTTTCTTGTTTCGCTTTATATTGCCGCTTTCGGTGTGGTGGCGGGGGAATCCATGTCGGGCACACTTGAGGATGGCGACCTTATATTTATAAATAAGCTTAGCTCCGAATATGAAAGAGGGGACGTAGTGATCGTGTCCCTTAAGGAGCTGACTCGGGGTACGGTTGTGAAAAGGATAGCTGCTGTTCCCGGTGACAGCGTTAAGATAACGGATGAGGGCTTTTTTTATCTGAACGGCGAGCTTGTGGCTCATTTTCCAGAGGGAAGCTTTGATCCAATGGAAAGAGTGCTCCACGAGGGAGAATATTTCCTGCTCGGAGATAACCTTGCGGGCTCTGCGGATTCGAGAAAAACTGATTTTCCTAAGGTCAGCTCGGAGGATATCGTTGGAAGGGCGGTTTTCCGTCTTTTTCCGAAAATAGAAAAAATAAAATGAAATGGAGAAAAAACTATGGATCTTATAGGTGAAATATTGGGAACTCCCCTTGGATATCTTTTGAAGTTCTGTTATGATATCTTTAAGGATTACGGCGTTGCCATCATTGTGTTTACACTTCTTACCAAAGTGGTGCTTTTCCCTGTATCACTTCTTGTTCAGAAAAATTCCGTCAAGATGATAAAGATGAAGCCCGAGCTTGATCAGCTTAAGTATCAGTATATTGACGATAAGGACGCGCTTCTTGACGCTCAAAGCGCACTTTATAAAAAGGAAAAGTACAGTCCCTTTGCAGGAATGATACCCTTGTTTATTCAGCTTCCCCTTATTTTCGGACTTATCGACGTTGTTTATAAGCCCCTTAAGCATATTCTTCACATGCCTGCAGAGGTCATCAACGCATTTATCGAAAAGACAAAGGAGCTGTCAGGACTTACGGACCTTGGTTCAACGGCAGAGCTGACTGTTATGCAGTACGTAAGAAATGCCGAATACCGCGAGGCATTCCTTTCCCTTGATGGCGGCGCTCTTGCAGGTCATGATATTGCGGGATTTATGGAGCAGATGCAGTCCATCAATATGAATTTCCTCGGCATTGACCTTTCAAGCGTGCCCACACTTGCTTTCAATTTGCTTCTCCTTATTCCCGTATTTGCAGGACTTTCGGCACTTCTTATGTGTATTGAGCAGAACCGCGTAAACGTGCTTCAGCTTGAGCAGGGCTTTTTTGCAAGATGGGGAATGACAATCTTTATGATCGCATTTTCTACTTATTTTGCCTTCCTTGTGCCCGGAGGAGTTGGTCTTTACTGGGTATTCGGTAACCTTTTTGCAATTCCCGTGATGTATCTTGTAAATCTTATTTACGACCCAAAGAAATATATAGATTATAAGACTCTCAACAGCATGAAGGAAAAGGCATCTGCCGAGGCAAAGGCAAACCGCGAAAACCATGCTCTTTCCAAGAAATATTACAAAGAGATCTGCCGCGGTGACAATCTTCAGAAAATGGATCTTGTATTTTATTCCGAGGGCAGCGGCTTCTATAAATATTTTGAAAACATTATTGATGCGATACTCAAGAACTCCGATATTCAGATCACTTATATCACGAGCGATCCTAAGGATGCAATATTCAGCAAAAATGAGCCCCGCATCAAGCCCTACTATATAAGCGGAAACCATCTTATTACTCTTATGATGAAGCTTGAGTGTAAGATCGTTGTTATGACTACTCCCGACCTTCAGAAATATCACATCAAGCGTTCAAAAATGAAGAAGAACATTGAGTATATCTACGTTGACCATGGCTGTACCTCCCTTAACCTTACTTACAGAACAGGCGCGCTTGACCATTTTGACACGATCTTTGCCGTAAGCCGTGAGCAGGGACTTGAGGTCCGCGCTATTGAAAAGCTCAGAGATACTCATAAAAAGAGAATCGTAAAGTGCGGTTACGGTCTTATTGATAATATGCT